>NZ_BLJH01000034.1:0-40628 GCF_009811895.1 Novosphingobium sp. TCA1
CCAGTCTCCTCACGGAGCCTGAATCACACAAACCTAATCATATCAATGGGTCCTGACCCTAGGAAACAGGGCAGATTCTCGTAAACTCAATCATCGCAGAGCAACGATATTGTCCTGCGGCCAGTAAATTCATCATGCCTTGCTGAGCATTTTCTCGGCGCTCGTTTTCACAAAATCCGAAATCTGTCCTGACATCATTTTGAGGAACAGCGGTACGCTGACGTCGCCGCGAATCTCGCTATCCTCAATGTCGAGTTGCACCGGGATATTCTGCCCCATCGCCCCGATGACCAAGTGTAGTGCGTAGTCCGATACCCACTCGGAACTGAGCGAACCGCCTCCCGGGATATGCGCTGCCAGCTTGGGCAGGCCGGCCTCGATCCTGCTCTTCGCTTCGATTTTACCAAGGCTGTGCGGGATAACGACTTCCATATCTTCTTTCCTGTTCAGGCCGCCCGATCGACGAGCAGCAAGGTCGATGTCGCGGAGGCATAGAGTTTGCCGGCCATGTCGATCAGACGCGCCTCAGTATGCGCCACCCTCTTGCCCATCGACACCACCTGGCCGATTGCACGGACCATCCCGACCCTGTCGGTCAAGGGCGCATGATAGGCGACCTTGAGTTCGAGCGTGACGCAGTTGATGGGCACTTGGGCCGCGGAGTTCGCCGCGATGCCGCAGGCCGAATCCAGGAGCGTCGCGGCATAGCCACCATGGGCGATGCCCATGAAATTGTAGGTCTGCGAGGTGGGCGTCGCGACAAAGACGACCTTCCCCTCCTCCGCCTCAAGCAGATCGATGTCGAACAGGTCCATCATGGGCGGCCGGGTGCCGGCCGCCATGAACTGTTCGATCTCTTCCAGACCGGTCATCGCTTACCTCAAAGCTTTTCGGTCAGTTCAGGAACGATCTTGAAGAGGTCGCCGACCAGGCCGATATCGGCGACCTGGAAAATGGGCGCGTCCTCATCCTTGTTGATCGCGATGATGGTCTTGCTATCCTTCATGCCAGCAAGGTGCTGAATCGCACCCGATATGCCGACGGCGACATAGACTTCCGGCGCCACGATCTTGCCGGTCTGGCCGACCTGAAAATCGTTGGGCGCATAGCCAGCATCGACCGCTGCGCGGCTTGCGCCCACACCCGCGCCCAGCTTGTCGGCCAGCGGATCGATCACGCCATGAAACTGCCCGGCCGAGCCCAGCGCTCGCCCGCCCGAGACGATGATTTTGGCCGAGGTGAGTTCCGGGCGCTCGGACTGGGCGATCTCGGCACCCACGAAGCTGGAAAGTCCCGCATCCGTGCCCGTCGCAGCCTCGATACTGGCCGAGCCACCCTCGCGGGCCGCCTTCTCGAAGGCTGTGCCACGCACCGTGATAACCTTCTTTGCATCAGACGACTGGACCGTCGCGATCGCATTTCCCGCGTAGATGGGACGCGTGAACGTGTCAGCGCTTTCCACCGACAGGATGTCGCTGACCTGCATCACATCAAGCAAGGCCGCCACGCGCGGCGCGATGTTCTTGCCATTCGAAGTGGAAGGCGCCACGAACGCGTCATAGCCGCGCATCAGGTCCGCGACGGCCGGCGCGACATTCTCGGGCAAAGCGTGTTTGAACGCCGCATCGTCGAACGTTACGACTTTGGCGACACCCGCGACCTTCGCAGCAGCCTCGGCCACGCCGCCGATGCCCGCACCGGCAACCAGCAGATGGACCTCACCAAGTTTGGCAGCGGCGGTGACGGCCGATAGCGTCGCATCCTTGACCGACGCATTGTCATGTTCAACCCAGACGAGCGTATTCATAACTTATTCTCCGAGAAATCCGCCCCCGCTTCATCTCTGTGCGCACAGGATGAAGCGGGGTGCGCCGTCACTTGCATGGGAGAGGTTCGGCAAGTTCGGCGCGTTTGAAAGTTTATCAAATCGCCATTTCCTTGAGCCTGGCGACCAATTCATCGACGTCGGCCACCTTGATGCCCGCCGAGCGCTTGGGGGGTTCGGTCACCTTGAGCGTCTTGAGGCGCGAGGCGATCTCAACACCGAGATCGGCCGGCGTCTTCGTCGCCAGCGGCTTGGATTTGGCCTTCATGATATTGGGCAGGCTCGCATAGCGCGGTTCGTTGAGACGCAGATCGGTCGTCACGATCGCCGGCAGTTTGAGGCTTACGGTCTCCAGACCGCCATCCACCTCACGGGTCACCGCGACAGTCTCGCCCGATACTTCGACCTTGCTGGCGAATGTGCCCTGCCCCCAACCGAGAAGGGCTGCCAGCATCTGGCCGGTCTGATTGGCATCATCGTCGATGGCCTGCTTGCCGAGGATCACCAGGCCCGGAGCCTCCTCGGTGGCGATGGCCTTCAGGATCTTGGCGACGGCGAGCGGCTCGACCTCATCGTCAGTCTGGACGAGGATCGCGCGGTCGGCCCCCATGGCGAGCGCGGTGCGCAGCGTTTCCTGCGCCTTGGCGACGCCGATCGACACCACCACGATTTCGGTCGCGACTCCCTTTTCCTTGAGGCGGATAGCCTCTTCGACGGCGATCTCGTCGAACGGGTTCATCGACATCTTCACGTTCGCCAAATCGACGCCCGTCCCATCCGCCTTCACGCGCGGTTTCACATTATAATCGATAACCCGCTTGACGGGCACAAGCACCTTCATGGATCAATCCTACTCTGATTGTAATGCCGCCTGATATTCGGCAATGAGTCTCTCACAGATGGATCGGGCCGGTTGGACGGCAGTGGTAGCGCCGACACCGTGGCCTGCCGACCAGATCGTCTTCCAGGCCTTGGCCTCCTCCGAAACCGAAAGCGCGCCATGTGGCTCAGGGAGAGTCGCGGCTTCCAGCGAGGGCCGGAGAAAATTGGCCCCGACGCCGGTGACCCGGTCCGTATAGACGATATCCGCTGGTCCGGCCCCGATCACCATGTCTTTCTGTGCCGGCGAGGCGAGACTCTCTTCCGACGCGATGAAGTGGGATCCGATATAGGCAAGATCGGCCCCCATCATCTGCGCGGCCGCGATCTGGTGGCCGCGCGTGATGGCGCCGGAAAGCGCCAGCGGCCCCTGGAAGAAGCGCCGTATCTCGTCAACCAGTGCGAACGGGCTCATCGTGCCGGCATGTCCCCCCGCGCCGGCAGCGACCGCGATCAGACCGTCGACGCCAGCTTCGAGCGCCTTTTCCGCATGACGCACGTTCGTCACGTCGTGAAAGACCAGCCCGCCATAGCCCTGAACCACCTGGACAAGATCGGCGATGGCGCCGAGCGAGGTGATGACCAATGGCACATGGTGCCGAACGATCAGTTCCAGATCGGCGTCGAGCCTCGGATTGCTCTTATGGACGATGAGGTTGACGCCGAAGGGCGCCGCTCCCGGCATGGGAGCCAGCCGCTCCTCGATTTCATCCAGCCATTCACCGAAACCTTGACTGGTGCGCTGGTTGAGCGCCGGGAAAGTACCAAGCAGTCCCGCCTCGCAGCAACTGACGACAAGGTCCGGTCCCGACACAAGGAACATCGGCGCAACGATGGCTGGAATGGCCAGCCGCTTTTCGAGGCTTGCCGGAAGCGTCAAAACACGTCGTCTTCCAGCGCCATCAGCGACTTCTTGCCCGCCTTGATCGCCAGGAAGCTGGCGGTCGCCTGAGGCAGGATACGCTCGAAGAAGAACGTCGCCGTCTTGATCTTGGCATCGTAGAAGCGCTTGTCCTCGCTGCCGAAGAAGAGCTGCAAGCCTGCGATCTTGGTCGCCTTGGCAAAGCAATAGCCCATGGCCACCAGGCCCATCAGACGCAGATAGTCCGCCGACGCCGCGCCCGCCTCTTCGGGATCCTTGAGCGCCCGCTGCGCGACCGTGGCCGTCGAAAGCTGCAGCGCCCCGAACGCCTTGGCGAGCGCCTCGATCATCGGCTTCATCGGTCCGTCGACGTTGTTTTCCTCGATGAAAGCCGACACCGGATGGAAGAAGCTGCGCAGATAGCGGCCCATATGGGCGCCGAGCTTGCGGCCGACGAGATCGAGCGCCTGAACGCCGTTCGTCCCCTCATAGATCATGGTGATCCGGGCATCGCGGGCATATTGCTCGACGCCGCTTTCGCGGATGTAGCCGTGGCCACCATAGCATTGGACCGCAAGGTTCGCGCTGTCGAACGCAAGGTCGGTGAAGAGCGCTTTGACGACGGGGGTCATGAGCGCAATGAAGTCACTCGCACGCTGGCGCACTTCGGGTTCGGGAGAATGTTTTTCCGCGTCCAGGGCGCGCGAGACCCAGGCCGAGAGCGCCCGGCATCCCTCATTATAAGCCCGCATCGTCATCAACATGCGGCGAACATCGGGGTGAACGATGATCGGATCGGCTGCCTGATCGGGATATTTGGGTCCCGAGAGCGCCCGACCCTGAATACGATCTTTCGCATACCAGGCCGCCGCCTGATACGCCGCCTCGCCCACACCCAGGCCCTGGATGCCGACGGAGACACGCTCCGTGTTCATCATCGTGAACATGGCGGCCATGCCCTTGCCAGGCTCACCGACGATCCAGCCGATCGAATCATCGAAGTTCATCTGGCACGTCGCCGACGCCTTGAGACCCATCTTGTGCTCGATCGCGGCGCAGGCGACGCCGTTCGATTGACCGGGAGTACCGTCCTCCCTGGGCAGATATTTGGGGACGAGAAACAAGCTGATGCCCTTCACGCCCTTGGGGGCGTCGGGCAGGCGGGCGAGCACGAGATGGATGATATTCTCGGTCAGGTCATGCTCACCGGCGGAGATGAAGATCTTGGAACCGGTGACCTTGTAGCTGCCATCGCCCTGCGGGACCGCGCGGCTGCGCAGGAGCCCGAGATCGGTACCGCAATGAGGCTCGGTCAGGCACATCGTGCCGGACCACTGGCCGCTCACCATCTTGGGCAGGTAGGCCTGCTTGAGCGCGTCACTGCCATGGCCCTCGATCGCAGTGGTGGCACCATGGGTGAGGCCCGGGTAGAGGCCGAAGGAGAGGTTGGACGAGCAGATCATCTCCTCGACCAGCTTGTTGACCGCTTCCGGCAGCCCCTGCCCACCCCATTCCGGATCGGATGCGAGCGCGGTCCAGCCACCTTCGGCGAACTGCTTATAGGCTTCGGGGAACCCCGCCGGCGTCCGCACGACGCCGTTTTCCAGATGACACCCCTCCTCGTCGCCCGACCGGTTGATCGGCAACAGGACGTCGCGACAGAAGCGCGCCGCCTCCTCGAGGATCGCATCGGTGAGATCCGGTGTGAACTCCGACAGCGCGGGAATATCCCCGAAGCCGTCATCGGCATGGAGTTCGTTGAGCACGAAGCGCATGTCGCGCAACGGGGCGTCATAGACTTGCATATTTATATCTCCTGACCGGTCGGCCATCCGGCCGCCGGCCGCCAATCAGTTACGCAGCGGCTTGCCGGTGACGAGCATCTGCTCGACGCGCGCCTGGGTCCGCGGGTCGCGCACCAGTTGCATGAAGGCCTTGCGCTCGAGCGCCAGCAGATCCTCTTCGGTCACGATGTCGATGAGATCCTTCTCGCCGCCCGTCAGGACGTCGGCGAGCGCGCCGGATACGACACCATCGTAAGATGTGGCGAGGCCACGGGCCTGGAAGCCTTCGACAGCCATCGAAAGAGCGGACTTGCCTCCCGCGCCAGGCAAGCGGAATTCCGGAGCCACAGGCGGTTTGTAACCGTCGGCCAGTTCCAGTGCCTTCGCCTTGGCGTCCGCCAGCAGACGGTCCCGGTTCATCGTAATGCCGTCCGAGGGACGCAGGAAGCCATGCTCCTTCGCCTCGGCGGCCGACTTTGCCACAGTGGCTGTCGATACCGTCTCGAAGACCTTGGCTACGGCCGGCATCGGCCCCTTGGGCATGCCGGGACTGGAGCGCCAGCGATCGATCATTTCACCGCATCCGCCCCAGCCAGGGATCAGACCCACGCCGCACTCGACCAGACCCACATAGCTTTCGGCATGGGCCTGCACGGCATCACTGTTGAGCAGGATCTCGCAACCGCCGCCCAATGCCATGCCGGCCGGAGCGCTCACGACCGGGAACAGCGCATATTTGAGCGCCTTGTAGGCCTGCTGCCCGCCCGCGACGAGCTTTTCGATCTCGCCCCATGCCGCGATGTTCAGTGCGAACAGAGCAAGACCGAGATTGGCGCCGGCGGAGAAATTGCTGCCCTCATTATAGACGACGAGCGCCTTGAACTTGTCCTGCACGACCGGGATCGCCTGACCGATCAGCTTCATCACATCGCCGTCGAGCGCGTTCATCTTGCCGGTGAACTCAAGGCAGGCAACGCCGTCGCCGACATCCCAGAGTGCCGCCGAACCATTTTTGAGGATCGGCTGGCTATGGAGCTTGATGTCTTCCAGCAGCAGCACGCCCTCGGGCCGCACGACATCATGATAGTCGCCGGCGGCATCGAGATATTGCCGACGGCCGTCCTGCACCCGGTAGAAAGGCCGATCTCCGGCTACCTTGAGGATCGCGGGAACATCCCGCCCCTCGGCGGCCAGCCGTTCGGCGAGCTTGCCCGGCCCAAGGCGATCGATCAGTTCGAACGGCCCGAACTTCCAGTTGTAGCCGAGCTTCATCGCGTCATCGATGCCGACGATGTTGTCCGCAGCTTCACCGACCAGACTCGCGGCATAGGAAAGAACCTTGCCGAGAATTTCCCAGGCATAGGCGCCGACCTTGCCGGGCGCAGCAACCAATGCTGCCAGGTCCTTCTCGGCCCGGCCCGGCAAGGAAGCCGGCTTCACCGATACGCGATATTCGCCGGTCGCGAGATCGAGCGCTTTCTTGGTCTTCGTCGCCTTGTCGAACGCGTAGAAACCGCCCTTGCCCTTCCGCCCGGTAAAGCCTTCCGCGATCATCCTGTCGACGAGCGGCATCGGCCTCACCGTGTCGAAATAGGCGTCACCTGCCGGCAGCGTCGAGGACAGGCTCTTCGTGAGCAGCGGCATGAGGTCGACGCCAACGAGATCGACAAGGCCGAAAATGCCGGTCTTGGGCACGCCCATCGGCTTTCCGCCGATCTGGTCGGCTTCCTCCACCGTCAGCCCCTGGTCCATCGCGGCATTGATCGCGACGGCCAGCCAGTAGGTACCGATGCGATTGGCGATGAAGCCCGGCGTGTCCCGCGCCGGCACGATGCGCTTGCCGAGCTTTCGATCGACGAAATCCGAGACGCGCCTCGCCACAGCCGTATCAGTGTCGGGGCCGGTCACGATTTCGATGAGCCGCATGTAGCGCGGCGGATTGAAGAAATGGGTGATCAGGAAGTCCTGTTTGAACTGATCGTCCCGCCCCTCGACCAGATGGCCAAGCGGAATCGTCGAGGTATTGGACGATACCGCCGTGCCCGGACGCTTGAGCTGCTCGAGCTTGGCGTAGAGCGCCTGCTTGATGTCGAGCCGTTCGACGATCGCCTCGACGATCCAGTCGCATTCGGCCACCCGCTCGAGATGGTCGTCGATATTGCCCGTTTCAACGAGCTTCGCCGCAGCCTTCGACATGAAGGGCGCCGGATCGGTCTTCAGCATCTTCGCGACCGCACCCTTCGCCACGGCGTCACGATCGCCGCCCTCCTTGGGCACGATATCGAGCAGCAGCACCGGCACCCCGGCATTGGCGACCTGCGCTGCGATGCCGGCGCCCATGACGCCTGCGCCGATCACGCAGACCTTTTTGATGGTTTCCGGCGGGGCGCCGACTGGCTTGATGGCCTGCTCGCTCATTCCGCCGCCTCCAGCACGGTGGCGATGCCCTGACCGCCGCCGATGCACTGGGTGGCAAGCGCATAGCTGCCGCCTTCGCGCTTCAGCAGAGCCGCGGCCTTGCCCACGATCCGCGCACCGGTCGCCCCCAGAGGGTGGCCTATCGCGATGGCGCCGCCGTCCAGATTGACCTTCGACTGGTCAAGCCCCAGGTCGCTGATGCAGGCCAGTGACTGGCTCGCAAAGGCTTCGTTGAGCTCGACAACGTCAAGCTGGTCCACACTGAGCCCCGCCCGCTGCAGCGCCTTGCGCGAGGCCTCGACCGGTCCGATGCCCATGATCTCCGGCTGGCAGCCAGAGACAGCAACCGACTTGATGCGAGCAAGGATCGGCAGTCCATGCGCGCGCGCATAATCCTCGCTCGTGACCAGGATTGCGCTTGCGCCATCGGTCAGCGGCGAGGACGTTCCCGCCGTTACCGTGCCGTCCTGGCTGAAGGCCGGCTTCAGCCCGGCGAGGGTTTCCGTCGTCGTGCCGGCACGCGGCGTGCCATCCTTGTCGACCACGCCCGCCTTGGTCGTGATCGGCACGATCTCGGCCTCGAGCTTGCCGGCCGCGATAGCCGCGGCCGCCTTGTCCTGACTGGCGACCGCAAAGGCTTCCTGCTGGGCACGGGTGATCTGATATTTGGTCGCGACATTCTCCGCCGTGTCGCCCATGCCCATATAGGCGGCGCTCTTCTTCGCGAGCTCGGGGTTCGGCAGCGGATTGAACCCCATCATCGGCACGCGGCTCATCGACTCCACGCCCGCGCAGATGAAGGCCTCGCCGGCGCCAAGCTGAATCTGGCCCGCAGCGATGTGGACCGAGCTCATCGACGATCCGCAGAAGCGATTAACGGTCATGCCGCCGACAGAGAGCGGCAGGTCGGCGAGAAGACCGATAAGGCGCGCGATGTTGAAGCCCTGCTCGCCTTCAGGAAAAGCGCAGCCCAGCACGATATCCTCGATATCTTCGGCCTTCACGCCGGTCTGCTGAATCAGTCCGCGAATGACCTGAGCGGCCAGATCGTCAGGGCGGACGCGCGCCAGCGCGCCCTTGCCTGCCAGGTGAAAGGGGGACCGGGCATAGCCCGCAACAACCACATTACGCATCGATGATAGCCTCTCCAGGGAATCGGACATCTGATTACCTAATGGTGCGTGAAATGACGTTTACGTCAACTAAAATCTTTGGCACTCTTCTCACGCCGTCGAGGGAATCGTCATGCACCGGTTCCCGGGAGGCTTGATATCGGAGGTCTTGGCCGAGGAACGTACGGATGCTCGCCAGTGAAAAACCGCGCACTCTCATCCCGGCGATGATGCTCGCGCCCGTCTTATCGACGGCTGCGCCTCTCCCCAAGCGCCACTGCACCTGTTTTCGAAGGCGCACACATGCGATTTTCTGAGCATCCCCTCCGGCGTCAGATCGTCGGCGAAATGCATCTGCGCCGTTTTCCTGCACTCGAATTGCCCGCCATGGCATTTCAGACGGTTCGCCTGGTCGATGAGAATGACCGGGAGAAGGAATGGCTGATCCTGGAGCAGCGATGTGCCTCTGGACTCGATCGCAACCTGCGCCACCTGGAAACGGAGTGGTCCGCCAACGGGCGGCTGGCCTGGGAAAGGCACAGTGAAGCGGTCACCACGACGCTAACGTCAACCTCGGTCAGCGCGGACGCGCAGTTCTGGTCTGCTCCCGACGTCGGCCCCTTCAGTGATACCTTGCAGTGGATGGAAACGCTGCCGGGCCTGGTCATCCGCGCAACCCACATCGTCGTTGTGGCGAACGATCGCTACGCCGAGCCGGTTGTCGATCGGGCCGACTTCCATCCGGGCCATCTCGTCTCCTGCATCATCGGGGATAGCGTCCGGATCTGGAGCCACTTTCGCATTCACGCCGGCGGCTACGGGCGCCTGGTCGTTGCCGCGAACGGGGCGGCTGACGGCGAAGTGTCGCGTTCCATCCAGCGCATTCAGGAACTGGGCAATTATCGCAATCTTTCCTTGCTTGAAGGCACGCACAGATCAATAGCTTGACGGCGTCACACACGAACACGCCCGAACCCTGACGACGGGGCCAGCAGCGCCTGACCCCTCCAATTCGCACACAACCTAATAGGCATTTTGATGACGCATTGAGCTATTGACTTACCTATACGTCATCGAGATGGTTATGGGACGCTGATTTGCCGCATATTGGCTCCAGACGTGAAACAGACGGTCGCCTGAAGGCGCGCGGAGAGGAACAATGTCGATCATTCTGACACTACTGGCTTCGAGCACTGCATTGCCCGCCGACACCGTTGTCGGTCGCTGGCAAACCGAGAGCCGTCATGGCGTCGTGGAAATCACCCGCTGCGGGCAATCGATCTGCGGTGCCTTGATCAGTTCCGACGGGATCAAAGCCAACCCCGAACTACGTGACGAAAAGAACAAGACCGCTGCGTTGCGCGGTCGTAAGCTTCGTGGATTGCAGATTCTGCAGGGTTTTACGTGGAAGTCGGGCAGTTGGTCGGGTGGTTCCATCTACAACGCTGAGGATGGCGGTACATACAGCGCGACGGTCACGTTAGCCGATCGGGATCATTTGCGCCTCAAGGGCTGCATCGTCTGGCCCCTGTGCAAGACGCAGACATGGACGCGCCTCCGATAAGCACGAGGAATTTGACAATCACGAAAGGGGAGATGGGCGTGGCAGGCAAAAATTGGAAAGTTGGGATCGCAACATCGGCCGTGGCGGCTGGATTGCTCGCGCCGCAAGCCGCGAGCGCGCAGGCCTTTTACCTTCAGGAACAATCGTCCAGAGGTGCCGGACGAGCCTTTTCGGGCGAGGTCGCCGACCAGGGCGTACAGTCCCTCTGGTGGAATCCGGCTGCGATCGCAGGCATGGAAGGAGTCGATGCCCACCAGGCCGTAAGCGTAATCCTTCCCAAAGGGTCGGTTGACAATGTCAACACGCTCATTGTCCGTCCCGGGCAGTCGGCTGCGGCTGTAGGCGGGAGCCAACGCTCTCGTGATCCGATCAATAATGGCGTACTACCCTCCGGCGCGATAGCCGTCGGCCTGACATCACGGCTCGCTTTGGGGCTGACCGTCGCCTCCCCTTATAGCTTCACAACCAATTATGATGCCGACAGCTGGGCACGGTATAGCGCCGACAAGACCAAGCTGCGAACATACGACATCCAGCCATCGATCGCCTACCTCGTTACGCCAAATCTCAGCATCGGCGCCGCGCTTAATATCGAATATGCCGACGCATCATTGTCCAACTATCTGCCGAACCTATCGCCTCTTCTCGCCGACGGCCACCAGGAGCTGAAAGGCAATGGTTGGGATCTTGGCTGGTCGGCCGGGCTGCAATATCGCGCCGGCCCCATGCAACTGGGCGCCAGCTACAAGTCGAGCGTGAAGCATAATCTCGACGGTTCGGTGACGACGACCGGTCTTCTTGGTCCGCTCGCCGGGCAAAACAGCGTAGTGAATGCAAACGCCACGTTCGAGACCCCCTGGCAGGCGATCTTCGGAGCGCGCGTGGCGGTGTCGCCCAAGGTCACCCTCAACGGTCAGGTGACCCGCATGGGTTGGTCGAAATTCGACGCTATCCGGCTCGGCGCGCCGCTCAACGTTTCAATCCCGGAAAATTACCGGGACACTTGGAGCTTCGCAGGCGGCATCGATTACGCGGTCACACCAGCCTGGACCGTTCGTGCCGGCGTTCAACACGCCCAGACCCCGACGCGCAACGGCAATCGGGACGCTCGAGTGCCTGACAGCAACCGTTGGAATTTCGCTGCCGGCACAAGCTATGCCGTGTCTTCCCGGTTCACGCTCGATGCGGGCGCAGCGTATATTACGTTCAAGGATACGACTATTGATCGCACGACAGCGGCCTATGCCGGCACGGCCGTGCAGACGCCGATCCTGATGGACGGCAAGCTCGAGGACGCGCACGCCGTCGTGCTGTCGCTCGGCGGACGTTTCCACTTCTGATGCTGGAGATCGCCATGCCCCAGCCCGCCATCAGCGCCTTCCCGTCGATACCGGAACCGGCAATTCCGCCACGGCTCCTGACCGACCTCCTCGACAATGCGTTGAACCTTTATCCCGAACGCGTCGCCATCGACTTTCTCGGGCGAACCTGGACTTATGCGCAGGTGGGGCAACTCGTTCGCCGTGCAGCACGTGGATTGCAGGATCAGGGGCTGCGCAAGGGCGATCGGTTCGGCCTGTGCCTGCCGAACTGCCCCTATTTCGCGATATTGTACTTCGCGGCGCTGCGCGTGGGTGCGATCGTGGTCAACTTCAACCCGCTCTACACGGAGCGCGAACTGGAGCATCAGATCCGGGACTCGGGAACGCGCATGATGGCGGTACCGGACGTCCGGATAATCCACGAGAAAGTGCAAGCCGTCGCGCCACGTGCCGGGCTGGACAAGATCGTGTTGTGCGGCATGAGGGATATGCTGCCCTGGCTGCAAGGCCTGGGCTTTGCGCTATTCAAGCGAAAAGACCACGCGCGGATACTCGACGAAGGCCTTCATGTCCGGCTCAAGGCGCTTCTCGCCCATGATGCCGAACCTGACGCGGTAGAACGTCACCCTGATGATGTCGCGGTCCTTCAATATACCGGAGGCACAACCGGCGTGCCCAAAGGCGCAATGCTGACCCACGCCAACCTCACGGCGAACAGCGCCCAGATGGTGGTGCATGTGGGAGGACTTCGCCCGCAGCAGGAGAGAACTCTCGGCGTCCTGCCCATGTTTCACGTCTTCGCACTCACGACGGTGCTCAACTTCTCAGTCGAAATCGGCGCCGAAATCGTCCTGCTGCCACGGTTTGAGATGAAGCAGGTTCTCAACACGATGAAGCGCAAGCCGCCGACACAGTTCTTCGGCGTGCCTACGATCTATGTTGCCCTGAACGCGCTTCCGGACGACGAGATACCCGATCTCTCGGCCGTGCGCGCCTGTATATCCGGCGGCGCACCGCTCCCGCTCGAGGTACGCGAGGAGTTCGAGGCACGCACGCGTGCCAGGGTCGTGGAAGGATATGGGCTCTCCGAAACCGCCCCGATCATCGCCTGCAACCCGTTGTTTGGGACGGTGAAGGACAATAGCTGCGGCCCAAGTTTCCCCGGCACCATCATCGAGATCCGAGATCCGGAGAATCCCTCGCGGGTTCTTCCCCAGGGAGAACGCGGAGAAGTGTGCGCCCGCGGCCCTCAGGTGATGAAGGGCTATTGGCAGCGCCCTGCAGAAACCAGTGCTGTCTTCGTCGATGGCGCGCTACGAACCGGCGATATCGGCTATTTTGATGAGGATGGCTATCTCTTCCTCGTCGACCGCATCAAGGACATCATCTTCTGTGGCGGATATAATGTATATCCCCGGATCATCGAGGATGCGGCCTACCAGCACCCGGCGGTAAAGGAGGCGATCGCAATCGCGATTCCTGACGCCTACAGAGGTCAATCTCCCAAGTTGTTCATCGCGCTGCACGAGGGATCGAACCTGACCGTCGATGAACTCAAGGTCTTTTTGCAGGATCGCCTCAGCAAGATCGAGATGCCCAAGGCCTTCGCATTCCGGGACAGCCTGCCCAAGACGTTGATCGGCAAACTTTCGAAGAAGGATTTGATCGAGGAGGAGAACAAAAAGCTCGCCTGAGCCTCTATCCCCTGTCAAGCTACGAGGCTTATGCGCTTGAGTGGTAGGGTAGCCGTGATTGGAGGACAGGGAGTGGATGGCATGGGGAACTCGCTCCACCTCGCCGAGGACGATGAAACGCTTAAGGACGCGGATCGCGACAACCCCACGCACAAGGGGAGAACCCGCGCAAAGGATGCGGATTTACAAGTGTACGGCATCCAGGATGTCGCTCAGGAACTCGGACTGACACTTCGCACGCTACGCTTCTACGAAAAGGAGGGGCTTATCGCCCCTCAACGGGTAGGCAGTACCCGGGCATATTCCAGGCGTGAGATCGGACGCATACAGCTGATTTTGCGCGGCAAACGCCTTGGCTTCTCCATCAAGGAAATCAAGGAGTTTCTCGATCTCTACGATGCCGATCCCGAGCATAAGGAGCAAATGGAGCGATTGATTGCCCGCATCCGGGAAAGGTTGGTCGACTTGAAGACGCAGCGCTCTGCGCTCGACCTGACAATCGACGAGCTTACAACCATCGAAGTGGAAGCGATGGCAAAGTTGCAGCGATAATTTGGTCATCCCATTCTCTAACCGAGCGGTAACGCTTGATCGCGGCGCCCCCGATCCAATCAAGCCGTCAAGCGACGAGCGCCGCGCCGATCGCTAAGGCCGCCCCAGAACCGCGCCATGATCATCCAGGCGATGCCCGACGCGGTCATCGCCCCGCCGACCTGCCATGGCTCGAGGCCAAGCACGCGCGCGATGGGGCCCGCGAGCGCCACGAACGACATCATCGCCATCGAGCAGACGAAGGTCTCGAACATCAGTGGCTTCATGCTGAAAGCGCCTGATGCTTCCTCCCCCACTTGTTCGTCGCCTGTCGCTGTCGCAGCTTCGGTCATGCTGCTTCGTCCCGTGATGCGACCGGCGAACGGCCACCATTCCAGAGCAGCGCCGTCGAGACGGCATAGACAACGAGCCAGCCGAGGTTGAACGCGGCGCCGTCAAGCCAGGTGTGCGCCGGCTCGGGCAGGATGCGCGCGATCAGCATGCCGATCGCGACCAGCGAGACGGGATTGGCCAGCGCTGCGAACCAGCGTGGCCAGGCGGTGCGGCCCAGCGCGATGACGATCCCGAGGAGCAGCAGCGCCAGGCCCAGCGTCACGATCGGCATCAACCAGGCGATGAGCAGGACATGGTAGAAGTGCTGGCCGAGATCGAGCAGCGCGCCATGGGCCGCGGCCGGCGTTTCGAGGATCGTCTTGTAGGCCATGCCGACATAGTAGAAGCCCGCATGGCCGAGCGGAGACCAGGCGTTGCCGGCGACCAGCAGGACGAAGGTCAGCCAGCGCCACCAGCCCATCGCCGGACGCAGCCCTTCGAGCAGATGCCAGCAGCCCGCGAGATAGAAGACGATGCCGGCATCGGCCACCAGCGCGCCCGCGGCGAGCCGCGCCTCGGAGGATGGAAGCATCAGCGCGACACCGTCGAACTGGATGCGATCGGCATAGGTCTTCAGGATCAGCGGATAGTCGTCGGGACTTGCCCTAGCCCCGATGATCAGCGCGTCGCCAAGCGTCCAGAGGATCGCGCCGATCACGCCCGCGATACCGCAGAGACGAAGAAGCGGGAGCCGCTGGATATCCGTCATAGGCTTGTCCTTGCTTCGGCGCGGGATCGATCGACGAGACGCATGATCTCCTGGGCGATCAGCTCGGGCTCGCTGAACGGAACCATTGCCAGCGCTACCGTCGCCTGGCGGCCACGGGCAAGCCTCAGCCCAAGGTGACCACCGCGATCGCGCGTGAACTGTTCGGCTATGCCTGGGACATCGCCCGTCGGGTGTCGCCGGCGATAGCCGGCTGATCCACCCACGACATTAACGAGAGGAGGCGCCAGCGCACCAACTGCATAGCCTTGGCCGACGTGCCGCGGGCACCCGACTGTGATGGGCAATCCACGGTGTACGGTGGGGCAGGTTCGTCCGACGCCCGAACTTATACGGAGGATAGGCCCAGCGACGGATACGGATAGTGCGGTAATCAACCCGCGGATGAGAGCATGATCAATCGTCGTCGATCAGGCGCCCGCGGCACACCCGCCAAGGTCAATGCGACCGCTGGTCTCGAGGCCAGCGAAGGAGTAAACTCGGCCAGCGTCTCGGATGGCAGTCATGAGAGCGTATATCTGTGCCCGTTTTATGTGACGCCCCCGACATGGCGGTTTGAGTAGACGCGGAGAAGGGCGATGTCGCCCTTCTCCGCGCTCAGTCAGGCGGCGAGCAATTCGTCCGCCGGACCGAAGAATTCGTAATGAATGCGGTCGGATGGGACGCCAGCCAGCGACAAGGTCGAGACGGCGTGCCGCAGAAACGGGCGTGGTCCGCAGATATAGTAATCGGCCTCACCTACAGGCGTGTTGGCGACCAGCCATTCATCGGTAATGATGCCGGCGACGTCATAATCCCGTCCTGCGACTTCATCTTCGAGCGGGGTCTGATGAAAATCGGTGACGGTGATTGACTTGCCCCGCCCAGCGACAGCGCGAACATGATCACGCATTGCGTGGGTATCGCGGTCATGAGTTCCGTGGACATAGTGCACGGGGACTCCCGCCTCGCCCTCAGCAAGCGTTTCGAGCATGGCCACCATCGGGGTCAGCCCCACGCCGCCCGACAGGAGGATCACCGGGCGTTCGACATGCGCTGCCAGGAAGAATTCGCCTGCAGGCGCGGCAACTTTGAGCACCGTGCCCGGCTTGGCTTCATCATGAAGCCAGCCTGACGCAAGACCAAGCGGCTCACGCTTGACCGAAATGCGATAGGTTTCGCCGTTGGGGGCTGCTGAAATCGAATAGTTGCGCTTGACTGGCGGATGTCCCGGAATTTCAAGCCAGAAGGTCAGATATTGCCCGGGCTTGTGCCGCATGACGGCCCCGCCATCAACGGGGCGCAGAACGAAGGAATTGATGACGCTGCTCTCACGCACGACGTCCTCGACGCGAAAATCGCGCCAGCCATTCCATCCGCCGGTCGCATCCTTCTGTTCTGAGTAGACTCGCTGCTCGCGGGCGATCAGGATGTTGGCCAGGAACCAGTAGGCTTCGCCCCAGGCAGCGAGAATCTCATCGGTGGCCGCATCCCCCAGCACCGCCTTGATCGCCCCCAGGAGCGCCTCGGCAACGTGCGGATAATGTTCGGGCAGAATTTGCAGGCCAACATGCTTCTGCGCGATCCGCTCGACCGCCGGGGCAAGCGCACCGAGATTTTCGATGTTGCTCGCATAGGCGAGAATGGCGCCGGTCAGCGCCCGCGGCTGCGAACCGGCATCACCATGGTGCGATTGGTTGAAAAGGTCGCGAATGTTCGGGTTCTGGAACATCCGGGAATACATCTCGTTCACGATGTCGAGGCCATGCGCTTCGAGCGCGGGGACGGTCGCCTTGACGAGCGCAATGGTCTGATCGCTGAGGGGCTGCGTCATCAACTTCTCCTTTTTGAATGCGTTGAAAATCCCGGAATGTCAGAGCTTGGGAATGTGATCGTAAAAATCCACCTGCATCTTCATCGGCCCTGTCGGCGTTACGAAATGCGGTTGCTGAGGGAGAATCAAGCCAGGCTGGTCAGGCGTCAGGACGATCTCCGAAGGTGGCTCGAGGTAGGTTAGCCGGAGTTCGCCCTCCAAAACCCGGATCACGCCCCAAACACCAGCCTTCGTGTCATGTCGCGCGCGCAAGGCAGCCGGCAGAGTGTCCTGGTTGAACACCGGCGTGGAACGGTAAGGCAAGATTTCAGCCATGGGTTTGCCCTGGTCGCTCGATGGCATCCTTACGTTCCGCGTTGGCGACCGATGCAGCACTCCGTTCCTCCAGTTGGAAGAACATCGCCAGTTGCAGGCTCTCGGCGATGCGCCGCGCCTTCGCTTGTAGCGCCGCTGCCGCTTCGGGCGTCATCCTGTCATTGGTCGTTTGAACCCAGAGTGCGAGCCAGCGCTCGAACAGCGCGGGCGTTATCCTGGCCTTATGCTCCAAATGGGCCGGCACCGGTTGCCCCTTGTATCGGCCACTGGTGAGCATGACGGAGGACCAGAACGCAGTCAGCTTCCCAAGATGCTCCGGCCAGTCATCGATCGCATCGTTGAAAATCGGCCCAAGCGCGGGATCGGCGCGGACCCGCGCGTAAAATTCCTCCACCAAAGGAGTCAGCTCTTCTTCTCTGATTTTCGAGACACCGTCCACGACTCGCGCTCCAATCATGTATATATAATACATCGATCATGATTGCGCATAAACGCAAGGCTAGCGCATATTTCCAGGTCGTCGGTCGCGGCGATGTACACAGCCTGAGAAACTGCTCAGCCCCGCTAGTTTAGCCTTGAATCCGAAACACGAAGGCATAGCATCAGCCAGCGACCCGAAGGA
Organism: Novosphingobium sp. TCA1; assembly: GCF_009811895.1. Classification (NCBI taxonomy): domain Bacteria; kingdom Pseudomonadati; phylum Pseudomonadota; class Alphaproteobacteria; order Sphingomonadales; family Sphingomonadaceae; genus Novosphingobium; species Novosphingobium sp. TCA1. The sequence goes on from NZ_BLJH01000034.1 coordinate 17,862, forward strand.
GTCTCGGTAAGACGTAGACACCTTTCCTTGCCCGCCCGTCAAAAGACGGGCGGGTTTTCTTTTCCGATTCCGTAGGACATTCGCTGGAACGCTAATCCGCGTGATCTGGCGCACTCGGAATTTTCAAACACCGTCACAAATACCTAATTGTGCGCAGCTCAAGATCTAATCACCCGATTTTCGCGATCAAGCGGCCGGCGGCACCCTGCTCTGCCGCCAGATTGCGATTATAGGCGAGCGGCATCCGGGGACTCTTCCAGCGTAGCGCATCCATGATCCCCGCCAGATCCTCGCCGCTCGCAAACAGATCCTGGTTCAAGCCCACCCGCGTCGAATGCGCGCTCACGCCCTTGAGCAACTGCGCCAGATCATCGGCGGTGAGGTCGCTCAGCGCGCCCTTGTCGAAGGCGCGCCGGATCATTGCCCGCCAGATCGGCCCGATCGAACCCGGGTGCAACGCCCCCTCTCCCACATCATATTCGGTGCGCGCCGGCACCACCGACTTCGGCAATGTCTTGCGCAGATCCCAGCTTTCGCGGCCAGAAATCGTCTCGATCCGCCGCCCCTTGACCGCGGCCCGCGCCTTGTAGCGGCGCACCTGCACCCGGCGAAACAGCGGTCCCTCCTCGATGTCGGCAGCCGCAGTCCAGGCGGCGATCGCCCGCACCGAGCGCGGGCTGAGGAACGCGGTCGCGCCCTTTCCCTCCTGATCGCCCTTGCTGCGCGAAATCGTCAGCAGCCGCGCCTCGGGATCGATGGCGTCCACAATGTGCTCGACCTCGACCGCGACCAGCTCGGAGGCGCGCAAGCCCGTGTCGTAGGCGACCGACAGCAAAGCCCGATCCCTGAGCCCCGGCAAATCATCCGCGCAGGCCTCAAGCAGCCCCCGCACATTAAGCCCCCGGGGTGCGTCCCGCTCGACATTGCGCACCGGCCCCTTGAACCGCAGCGGCCGCGCCTGGGCTTGCGTGCTGCCCTTCTCCCGGCGGATCGCGCGGAGCCGCAGCTTGACCAGCTCGGCCTGGGTGGGATCCTTGATGTCGAGCAGCTGGTGGATCTTGGCGATCGACGCCTTGTAGCGACCGAGCGAGGCGGGTTTCGCCCCCTGCCCTGCCCGGGCATCGAGATAGTCGGCGACCGTCTCGGGAGTCGCCGGCGAGGTCACGCGCCCGTTTCGGCGGCACCAATGGTCGAACGCCTCGATGTCGCTGGCAAGCGCGCGCAGGGAATGCGGCGAGGATGCCGCCTGATAGGCGGCGATCAGCTCGGCGTTGATCGTGATTGGCGATCGACAGTTCAGCTTGGTCACCTCCCAGGCGAGGTCGACGGCCTGTCGGCCTCGCCGGCTGCTGATGGGCGCTGGGAGGCTCATCTGGACAGCGCGACAATCTGGTCGAAGCTGTGCGGTTCGACCCCATAGATAGTCTCACGCGTCACGCGCCCATCAAAATCGCTCTGCCATGACCAGAATATCGTCTTTTCAGTTGTCGGACGCCAAAATAGAATGCAATGGCGCGCAGTTGTCGGACGCCAAAATAGAATGCAATGGCGCGCAGTTCTTCCGGTTTCGCGCGCCACAATAGACTGCATTCGGCCCGTATCGCAGCTGCTGGCAAATCACGCTACTGTTCGGAGAACCGCTTCGCCAGCCTGGCGCTCGCCCCGCTCTTTGCGGCTAGCTTTGATCCGTAGCGCAGCACCGTGCGCGCGTCGCGCCAACGGTAGGCCTGCATGATCGCGGGGAGATCCTCGCCTGCCGCAAAATTGTCCTGTGCCACGCCGACCCGGATCGAATGTGACGAGACCGCCGTGAGCCAGCGATCGCGTTCGGTTTCGCTCATCTCACCGAGCAGGCCCTTCTCCCAAGCCCGGCGAATGAGACGCTTATAAATGAGCGTGATGCTGTTGGGGTGAAGGCGCTCTGTGCCAATGCTGTCAATCGAGCCATCAAAGTGGGTCGTCACGCGACGCAGAAGCGGACCCTTGTCCACCCTGCCCACATCGCGCCAGCGCGCGATCGCCGCCATGGTCGCTGGAGAGAGGTAAGCCTCGGCTCCGACCTGCTTTCGGTCGGTCTTGCTCGAGGGGATGTGCAGCAGCCCGGCCCCCTCGCTATCTGGACCCTCGATATGGCCGACATCGATCGCCACCAGTTCGGACCGCCGCGCAGCGGTGTCGTAGGCAATGCGCAACATTGCTGCGTCGCGTAGCCCCAATTCGTCGCGGCGACAGGCCTTGAGCAGATGGGCGAGGCACACGCCAGAGGCGGGACTGTCGAGATCAGCGATGTCGCCCTTGAACCGGATGGCGCGCGCCTGCCTCTGGCGCACGCCGAGATGATTGCGCGCAGCCTTGCGCTCGAACCTGACCAGCGGGTCGGCGGTCGGATCCGTCAGCCCCGCCATCCGGTAGGCCCACCCGACATGGACGAGGTAGCGCTCAATCGTCGCCATGGCGCGGGTTTTCAGATCCGACGGATCGATCCCGGCAAGCGCACGGATCCAGGCAGCTACGTCGGCGGGTTCGGCCGAACCCGGCGCAATCCGGCGCGAGTGGCACCATTGCCCCCACAGGCCGAGGTCCGAGCGGAACGCGCGCCGGGTATTGACCGACCAGCCCCGCATCGCTGCTTCGAGCAAGGCCTCGTCGATACGACCGCCAGAAATGGCCCCCGACCCAATCAGGGAGCGGACATCGGCGACGAGATCGGCCGGGGCAGCGCTCAACGGGACGATGGCGCTGCCTGTGGCGGGTCTGGGGCGCTGTTTGGGCATGTACGCGACGATAACCGGACGATTCTTCAATGTATAGGGGCACGATAAGCAGCCATTATCAACACTAAGACGTAGGGCTCGTGGACTGAAGAACGGTTTCCGTCTAGTATCGCGTAATGAACCGCCCTCCCATGCCGCTCAGCGCGATCGCCTGGACCCCTGACCTTGTGAGCGCACTCGCCGACGCCAGCAGCGCGATCGGGCGGCTTGATGCTAGGATCTCCGCCACTGCGCTCGCTCCTGCCTGGCACCTGCGCGCCAGCTGGACCGGCTACGCCAAAGCGCTCAGCCTGCAACATCTCGAAATTGAGGAAATCGATATTATTTCGCGGCAATGTGGCCTTCAGCTGGCCGGAAGGCCGCGTCTTGAAACGGCAGGGGCTCCATTTTCCGCGCTTGAACCCTGGCGGAACCGGCTCGCCGAGAAAGAGGGCAGGCACTGGCGCGAGGATCTGCCGTTCAGCTTCGATCTGCCCGCAGGGTGGGACGAAGCCCCTGCCCTCGCACGCGCGCTCGCGCTGCTCGATGACTGGGCACGGCGCGACCGCACGATCACGCCGTGGCTGGCGTTCCCGATGGTTCTGCGGCGCATGGGGTTAACGCAGCGCACCTTGCCCTGCCTCGTCATGGGCGATCCCGGACAGCGCTTTGTGCAGGGTGACCGCCCTGCCCTGCTCAAGCGGCTGCTGAAGCAGCTACGCCGCAGCGCCGAGGACGGTCTGACCCGGCTAGAACGGCTCGAAGATACCGTGCAGCGAGGCGCGGCGACAATCGCCGCGCAGCATCGTCCCGGCAAGCTTGCCGACCTTGGCCGGCTCGCCCTCACCCGTCCCTGCCTGGCCGCTCGCTCACTCGCTCCCGAGCTCGACCTCACCGTGTCGGGCGCAGGCAAGCTACTCGAGCGTGCGACCCGCCTCGGCCTGCTGGTCGAAATATCCGGGCGCGGAACCTGGCGCTCCTATGTCACCCCCGACATCGCCGTCTCGCTCGGCTTGGTCGCTCCGATGCGGGGACGCCCCCGTCTAGTGCCTGCCCCCTCACCAACGCTGGATTCGGTCCTTGCAGCGTTTGATGCCGAATTGGCCGAGTTCGACACCCGCGTTGAAGGCCTTGGCGGGCCCGATCTCGCTGGTTCGACTATAAACAATTGATATAGCTTGGCAATTATGAGGCCGCCGGAAACGCCCCTTGCAGCGCGAAAACCGGCCTCGGGCTGCCCGGAGTATGCAAATGCCGTAAATGCGCTCCACGAGCTTCTCAGGGCAGATTTCGACATGATCGCCCATTCTGCCACCAAGGCGGCCCCGGATTGGCACCCTCACGAGGGAAATCGGCCAAATTGGGCTTCAACTTGAGCCTAGGCATCGCGGCGCACCCGCAGATGGGCATACGCGAGCACGAGGTCGAGCACGCCAGCGTCATGACTACCCGGCCGTAGACTGCCCTTGCTGATGCGCCAGCGACGCGGTGGCAGTTTCGGCGGCTGCAGTGTCATCACCTCTCGCCCTGGACGCCCGGGCAATTCCAGCGCCACCAATCGCTCGAATCCCCACGTCGCCTTGCCCACCCGGCTGTGCGCCAGTGCCAGCATCGCGATCCGATCGTGTGCGAAGTGAAACAGGTTCGCCTGAAAGCGATCCACATAGGCTTTCTTCTCCCCCTTGAACCGCTTGCGGCTTGCCCGCACGAGTGTGTCGACGCCCTCGGCGTTCCATTCGACCAAGCGCGGATGAGCCCCGAGCTTCCAGCGCAAACTCTCTGCGCGGGCCACCGCCCCGCTCAGCCACGAACCGACAGCCTGCTCCGACATCGCTCCATCCGCCACCGGCAGTGCACAGAGCGGGAGAGCGTGCACTTGGCACCGCCAGCTCATGCGCAAGATCCATTCCTTGCGGATGATTGGGGCCCGGCCATCCCGCAGGGCCTGCTGCCAGCAGAGCGGACAGACATATCGGCGCTGGCGGCGCGGCAGAACCACCGAAGCCTCGACGTTGAGGAAGGTTCCTTCGATCTGTTGGACCTCAATCTCAACCGCCCAGGCCAACTGACCAATCACTTGATACACGGCGAAGTACTGCTCATTGGACAAGCCGCATGTGCCGCGGGCCAGATCCAGGCTGGCAATCGCCGCTTCAAGACCAAGGTGCCGAAACAGCGCGGGTCGCGTGGTTTCGTGCGCGGCCGCAACCCGATCGATCCAGGAATCAAAGCACTCGTCGGCCTGCGGGCGGACCCGGAACGCCAGCGGCTGCGGCTCCAACGCCAGTACGGTCATCGCGCCGCATAGTTCGGCAGCAACACCGCCGCCTCGCGAATATCCGCGAATTCCACGCGCGCTCTGCCATGTCGATACGCCACTTTCTGGCCCCAGTGCAGCAGGCGCTTGAAGTTTCCGGTCACCCCAAGGCTTTGCTCCCAGAGAAAACCGGCGACCTCCGGCTCGGCAAGGCAATCCGGCTCGATCAGTCCCATCCCCTGCCCGAGTACCCGAATGAGACGTTGCGTCGGCGCTCCCTGTGGCCAGGGCTTAAGTCGCAAGATGATCGAGCGATAGGCAAGCTCGACGTCCTCGGTAAAGATATCGGCGGCGACGTCGAGTCCTGCGACCACCATCGGTACATTGCCCTCGCTCATTAGGAAGCGGAACGCATCAAGCGTATCGCGGCGCGCTCTCCCGCTGGCGGTGAGGATCGCATGAACATTGTCGATCCCGATGAGCCGGGTGTGTTGACGCCGCAAGAGTTCGACGACCTTAAGGTCTGCAATGCGGTGGGTCTTTCCGGTGATCGGCCAGCCTTGCTTCCACAGCAGGGTCAGGTTGATTTTGAGGGCGGTCGAACCCGAAGGGATGACGGTTCGCAGCATCGGTTGATAGCGGGCATCATCAATGCTGAGCGGCTCGGGAAAATCGTGGGCAATCCGGCGCTGGGCCTCGCGCAGAATCGAGGTTTTGCCCATGCCCGACTGCCCGACTGCCCGACCAATACCACACAGGTCGGCCGTTCGTCGGGTTCGTCATGGGCAAGTTCGACCAGAGTTTCGACATGCTGGCGGGCTTCATCGAAATCGATCCAGAAGGCCTGCGACAGCGCCGAACCGCCAGACATAGGGGCAGTCATTCGATCCGTTTCAGCCATGTATCTTCCCCCAACTCCGCCACGGGAAGCCAATGCGACGCGGGTTCTGCCGTGGCTTGCGCCGGTGCCGGCGTATGGGATGTTCCCTCGCGCTCCGCTCGTTTTCGGGCCTCACGGGCGCGCCGGGTCTTCGCAGTTGCAGAGAGAACATCGCTGCGATTGGCATGGATCAGGCGCGCGGCTTCGGCGCGCGCGCCGTTATCCTGATAGGCCCTGCCGGCCCGGAACCGTTCGTTCCGCGCCGCTTCCCATTCCGCCAGACTGACATCAGGATAATGCCCGACGACCGCTGCTGAGACGAACCCGCCCTCCACTTCCGGATAGACCTCCTGGATTGTGCGCTCGTCGAAGTGAACCATGACTTTCTGACCGATGTGGGATGCAAGGCTGGCGTGCCAGTACCGACGATAGCCAATCTGGATTCCGTAGGCCTTCACCGTTCGCTCAACCCATGGCAGGAAACGGCGGACGAGAGCCGTTTCGTCGAGGCCGAGCGGAACCAAAGGCCCTTGGCTCCTCGCCTCCTCGGCCCAAGCCTGCGCCGGCGCAAAGCCGCCCAAGCCTGCGTGCGGCTCGGCGTGATAGAGACAAATTGCCCGAACAAACCAGCGTTCAAACTCATCGATGGTCATCGCAGCGGCCGCACCAGCGTCATAACCGTCGCGCTTGGTGGCGTTTGCTCCCGTAGCACCGGGCAACAAGCGCATCTTGGCCATCATCGTTCCAATCAGGCGCTCGATATGGCCACCGAAATGCGCGGGGCCACGTGGCCTGACATCCGGATCGATGCCGTGGGAAAGGCACGCGGACCGAAAGGATTGTGCACGATGTGCTGCCGCGTGGTCAGCGTGTAGCCGCTTGAATAGCCCATGCATTGGGTAGTCGACATCAAGCTGTAACGCCTGCAAAAGGCTATGCTTTGGCAGGATCGCATTGGCGATCGCACGCCCGCATCGAAATATCGAGGGATCCCCAAAGCTCACATAGAAGCCAAGGATACATCGGGTCCGCACTTCGATTAGCAAGGTCACCCAAGGGCGCCCCAGCTCTTTGCGCTGCACGCTGTCGACAAGGATTACATCGGCCCGCGTATGATCCATCTGAACGAGGTCCAGGAAGCCCCGGCTTAGATACTCACCCGCATGCGGCTCATGTGCACTGCGCGTCTTCGAGCCCATCATGGTGCGTGCCCGCACCGGGTCCGATATCGCCGCAATCGCCCGCTCAATGCTGCGTTCGCTTGGCACTTCACTGGCTTCAAAACGATAATCGCCGTTGTCGGCGATTAGGAGTCCGCGAACCTGACGAGCAGTTTCCTTCATGCTCGCGCCGGCCTTGCGCAAGTGAATCTCGCCGATGAGCGTGTCGATCGCAGCCAGCACGGTTGGGCCACCACGTCGGCTTCCTGGTTTGGGTCCTTTGGGCAACGACGCCAACGATTCTGCGACGGGGTGATCTCGGAATCGCCGGGCGAGTTCGCGAATTCGTCGTTCCTTGAGTCCGGTTACGGTCGAAATTGCCACGACTGCCTGCGCCGTCAAAGGCGCATCAAGCGGAACGTACTGGCGAAACGCTGGATACAGCGCCGTGCCTGTTGCCAATGCAGCTTCTGAACGACGAGCCGAAGGCGGCGGCTTGCGTGCAATCATGGTGCTGAATTCCACCAGAAATTTCACGCTCAATGTCATCTATTATGGCACAGTGCGCAAATAGATTCGCACGTGCGTCATTGAATGCTGCGATACCTTTGATGTATCTGGTTGTTTTTACGTAATTTATGCTGCTTGCAGCCTTCTTTGGCCGGCGACAACCGTGGACCACCCTCCCCTGCTCTGGATACGCGACGGCTTCGATGCTGGCTGGTCGATTGCAGCTGGGGTAGGATCTGTACGAAGCGCAATGAGTTATCGGACGGGGGGATGGTGGTTTCTACCTGCCTGGCTCCCAGATGCTCCGGAGTACGACGTCGGACCGTTCCGGACCAAACGTGCCGCGTTCGCCGAGGCCGAACTCCAGTATCGCTCGCGCATGCCTGCAAGTGGAGACCGATGGGCGTCTCAGCCAGAGTTCGCAGAGACGCACGTGGAGGATGAATGATCGCGGGCCATGCAGCCGATCGGCTTCGATATATCTCCCCGTCAAAGCCCCCGGTTCGCTTGACGCTCAATCGAATTTCGCGACCGCCGGAGACCGCTCAGCTCAATTTACAGGGAAACCCCACGTCGCGAGTGCTGGCATATCACGGGGCATTTCCGCCGGATGAATTAGACCCGTGCTTCGGAGACCTGGCAGAGCACTCTGAAAAGACGTGCAAGGATCTGACGAAGCTTACTGCCCCCGATCGTGTCGCTGCCTCGTTGGTTCTGAAACGCGACCGAGGATTTCTCCATGGTCACGATTTTAGGTCGAAGTCCGTCAAGCGGCGTGCTCGCATCGTCGACGCGGCACCCCGTGCCGAGTCGGCAATTACCCTCTCCTCCCCTTTCAAATGCGGCCAGTTGCATCTGTTGGACTATACGAAGCCGTCCGATTGTTCGCTGGGTGAGTTGCTGATGCATCGAACCACCGTGTGTCTCAAGCCGCTTCATTCTCGATGAGTCGATCCATCGGCGCGCCATTGCCAAGATGAGCGAAAGGTTGGCCAAGGTCTCCCCCAGCAGATCAAAGGGTCGGAACAATTAATCAAGATCGCTGCGTCTCGAAACTGTGTGGGCCCTTCCGGGCATCGCGTATGATCTTATGGCAAACATGCCCTCTTCGGCCCGATAGCAGGAGACTCAAGGCGCCAACCACGCATCGTCCGGGAATCGGCCCTGTTTCGGCCTGGATTTCCCTAACCGATCACCTCGCCAGAAACGGCCGTCAGAGCGCATGGAAGACAATCTCCCACCCAATATGACCTTGGGGCACCCAACGCGCTCGTTGGGCTCCTGGAGGCAGATTTCAGAGGTTTCCTGTTTCGTTCCTCTCAAGCGCATGATTTGGGCCACTGTAGTTCCGCTTCAGTCGATACACTGGCTATCCTCACCCCGCTACATGCGAATGTCGGAGGAAACGATGCCGTCGCCGAAACGGCATCTCCGGTGGCAATCCAAAGGTTCATCACATGGCGTAGATCTATGCGGATGGTTGCCCCCTGCCTGTGACGCGACGCTACCACGATGGTCCTACTCGGTCGTGCTAAGGTGTTGTCAGGATCTCGGGGCGCTTACGACGATTGGTTGCGACGGTGATCGATCACATTGTTCCTTCCTTCCAGGTTGAATAACAATCGATGCGATGAACGCCACGTCATCAGTCGTCGACTTTCTCTCAGGCGGACCGCATGTCATGATCATGCCTCATCTGCTTGGCTGAACGGGTCAGCGAACCTCGCGCTTAGTAGCTTTGGTGCCCGCTATGCAGGTCAGTCTGCAAATTCCTGGTGTGATCGCACGTGCGGAAGCGTGTCGGGGCTTGCGCGCCAGCCTTTGGGTGAATTGCCGTGATCTGGCGTGGCATCAGCTGTTTGGGAATAAAGGGGTGAACATGCTGCCCTGCAATAGGCCTGACGCGGAGGGGGGCATGAACGACGTACTCGGGCGGTCAGTTGTCGGCGCCGGCGATTTCTGCCAGTTGAGCGGCTGAGTGCGTGGGCTTGAAGATCATAGGGCATCTCCCTCATTGGTTGCTTGTAAGCCGGATGGCAGACTATCGGGGATCGAACTCATACGATCCTGGCTTTGTCTATGCCGCCGACCGTGTGGGGAAAGTGAAGTGGCGTAACTCATCTATCATCTTCAATTTCCAAGGGAGAAGCTGCGCCGCAGGCGCGCGTTAATTCCTTTAGAAGGTAGATAGAAAGTTACCGCGCGACGGCTCCTGTTGCGACTCGGCTTAAATGCATGAGTCGCGAACTTCGCCCCGTTCCCAATATCCCGTGGAAGCGTTCTTGAAGTACCGCGATTCGCGTTCCCGTTATCCCGTGCAGGCGTTCCCGAAGTCCCGAAACGCGTTCCCAAAGTCCCGTGCTCTGTGACGTCTGAAACCCGCTTAACGAGGCCCGTAAAACGCGTTTTACGGCCGGAATTCTCCCTGATTTCCGCGCCTTTCGGGCGATCCAAAGTGCCTTTACCATGCCTGCCGCCCCCATATTGACCTCTTTGCGCAGTGCCAGTTCGACGGTGAACTAGGCCATGGGGTTGCTATCTGGCTGTTAGCGTCCGTGACCTTCGCACGGAACTTCAGGAACGGCCGCAATTGCGGAGGCCCCGTCTGACGCGGATGGCCGAGCCTTGATGGCCGAGGCCAGCTCAAATCTAGGCGCGCTGATCAGGCAGATGGCGCAAGCCACGGAACTTCAGCAACGGCGTTGTGCCGGGTTGGCCGGTGCCCACTTTGTTGGCCCCTCGACAAAGCGAGGTTCGTGCCGAGCTCTCACGGGATATAAGGAACGCACATATATGTCGGGAGAATTCCCCCTGCCCTCTCAGCTCCGCTCACTAGAGAGAACCTGGCTAGAGCCGACTTCTAGATTCGGCCAGTTCGGTCTGTCCCTAGTCGCAAAATGACGACCAAGAATGCGCATGGTCTCCTCGCTACCCGTGCCCCAGCCCCTAAACCGGACCACCCTCCCCTCACCTTCTCTCCCTTCCCCAACGGTTCTTTCGCGGCACGAACCACCCATCCGCGTCGTATCGAGATGTTTTCTTGTGCTGACTTCGTGGTCTCCAGGGCCCGCAACCCCGAGCGCCGTTCCGAAAGATCATTCGGCAGAGGGACGGGGGCCTAGCGCCAGCCGCCTGCTCGAAAAAGGCTGGCGTAGCGATGAAGCAGTCAGACCGAGGTAGCCCCAATAGAGAGGATCTCCTCCTTGCCACTTACCGTGGCCCGCCGTGCCTGGGATCTCTGAAAGCCTCCAGGCGGTACGAGCCGACGTACCGTCTCTGGGCAGAATCGCGGGAAATGAAGCTGCCTGCAGGTCCGTGCCATCCGGCCTGGCTGCACGGGGTGTGATGCAGGGGATGTCGTTATAGCGGTGCAGTGGAGGGCGGTACTTCGGGAACGCTTGTTCAGTCGCGGCCCGGATGCAGACCTGTTCCGCAGGAATGGGACGATCTGCCATGCCCGGTTGCCGGCCGGATCAAGAAAGACAACCTGACGGGGGGAGGAGGCGATCGCAGAGTGACCCGCCGGAGCAGCAGTCAGGGATGTTGTAGTTTGGGCTATGGCGCAGCCTAGGCGCTGCGCCGAAGGCGGGGGAGGGGCGGATAGGGCGCAGCAAGGTCATGCCGGGTCGAGGATAACGAACGGCGGGGCTCGATGCATTCCGGCATGGTCGCACGTACAGGTTCCAAACCACAACTGCGTTCCTGAAGTACCGCGAGCAGGGCAGGGGGAAATCCCCATTCCTCATAACGTCTGCGCAACCGTGCGCACCGATGCTGGGCCCGCCTCACATCGGGCTGAGATCAGGTGGCAGGTCGCTGTTTTGAGCAGAAGGTTGCGAAGATCTGAGCGATTTTGGGAGCGTCCGCTGCGATCTTTCGCTCGCGGAGGAATTGGCGAAAGTCGTTCGCGACAAGGCCATGGTCTCTTTGCGGGCTGGGCAGGTTGGCCCGCGCGATCGCACCGAATGCAGTATAGGCGATATGGCCCTCATGGGGGAAGGCCACGCCGGGCTCGGGGGAGGAATGCGCCTGGCGCGATCCCGTTTCACGCCCACTGGGAGGCGATGCAGGCTCTACGGCTGGAGCGGTCGAGCCTGAGCCTTGGCCGGACCCCGCCTCGTTGTCACTTGTCCGCTTGATCATGCGCAACATAGGCTCTGCACCGTCTCGCACCTCAAGCTGAAGTGCGTATCCTGGCAGAGCGTCTTCCTTGGCGATTTTTGCGAGTTCGAATTTGAACCGACGATAGTCGCCCTCGGCGCCACTCTTTTCAAAGAGGGTGGGCATTGAGATCGCAAAGCCATCAGCGCCCGCGCCACCGGCATGTTTGCGTGCAACACGGTAAAGCCAACGCTCTCTGCCACCGGTAAGCGAGAAGTAGGCAGGATCGATCGCCAGCACACCGCCTTCCATGAGCACGCCATCGTAGAACCACTTCGCAAGAGTGATCCTCATTCCGCGGATCATGCCCTTGCGGTCGCGGATCTGGCTGTGACTGTCGATCCACGAGAATGTCGTCTCGACGGCATCACCAGACCTGATGTTGGTCTTGACGGTCGTCGATTGCAGACGGTCGAGGGCATTGCCCAAAAGCTCGTACGTTCTGCCCCCCACATCACGCTTCAAAGTCTTGAGCATATCGTGCGGGACGACATGGAGCGTTTGAGGAATGTCATTTGTGCCGCGGCGCTTATGCTCGATGAGGACGGACGCGCAGTAGATCAGAATGTCCAGATCGTAGATCGTTGCCAGACCATACTCCGAGTTTGCGGAGACGTGGACGGTCACTTTCTTGTCCGGACTGACATAGTCGATGGGCTTGAGACGCTTGCGCTTCGAAAGCGAAAAGAACGGTCGCTCCATCGTCTCGCGCTGATCCCTGAGGGGCAGGGTGGTCAGTTGCGGGAGGAAGAGATCGACTTGCCGGTCTTCGCGCTGATCCTTGGACATTTGCCTTTTCCGCAGTGCCCGTAAAACGCGTTTTACAAGGGCATAAGTTTTTGTATTTTAAAGATTAATACCTGAATCTGCCACTCTTTCGAGCGTCATCGGGTGAATTTGGCCTTCTCAATCACCGGGCGCAGCGTTTCGAGAATGTCTTCGATTGATGTGCCCGATTGGGGATTGATATTGATGGTGATGCCCTTGGCCCGCGTATCGGAGAGCACCTCGCCGATGCGGGTTCCGGAGGTCGCGGTCAGGGTCGGTTTGGAGCGTGCAGCAGGCTTTGGCTTGGCAGGGGCGGTGGCGGCAGTCAGCCGCTCGACAACACGCGCTCCCTCGATCTTCTCCAGGCCCGCTTCACGGCGCTCCGATTGTTCGGCCGCTATAAGCCGGGCTTCGGCGAGAATGTCGTCGGCGCGTGCAGGATCCTTGAGGATAGGGGAGAGTCGCATGCCGTGCCGGACCTTGAGATCACCCGGATCTGCGAATGCTGCGACTATCTCGTCGGAGAGTTCGGCCAGCTGCAACAGATTGTGGAGGTTCTGCCGGGGTATAGCGAGCCGCTCGGCCATCTGTGTCCGGCCGCCGTTGTAGTAGGCGGTCACGGCGTGATGGTAGTTGCGAGCGCGCTCAAGATCCGTGACGTCCTCGCGTTCACGGTTCTCCAGATCGGCCAGCCTGAACGCAGCCTCGTCATCAAGCGTCTCGATGCGAGCTACGAGTTCGATGTCGGAGTGATTGTTGGCGTTGAGCCACGAGATCGAGAAGTGCCGGCGGGTGCCGACGATGAGCTCGTACGGGACCGTGGCCGGAGCCTTTGTACGCCGGATCACGACCGGTTCGCGGTTCGTGCCTTCCTCCCGGATGGAGTCGATCAGGCTGGCGCAGCGCTCATAGCTCAGTTGCGCATAATCACGCGCATTGCCAGGCCAGATGGTGCAATCGGACGGCTTGATACGGATCGTTATGCGCTTGACGGTCTTGGCGATCTCGTCGAGGCCAGCACCGCGCCGCTCCAGAAACGAAGGGGCAGGGGGGGGCGCAGGGGCATCGTCCGAGACGCGATCCTGCACCACGGAAGCGGCAGACGCTTCCGCTGCATCACTGATGATCGGCTTTGCAGCGCTGATGCTTTCAATTGCGTTTGCCAGCAGGCTGCGGCGCTTTCCTCCGGTGCTCATGCTGCCTCCGTCAGCCTGTCGGTACCAAGCTGGCCGATGCGGGAGGGCCACTGTTTGCAGATGTCCTTTTCGACCTCTCGGAAGACCATGTTGAGATTGTCACGGCAACGCACGTATGTCTGATGGGAGCCGTAAGGCTTGTTCACTTCGTAGATCGAGGACATCTGAAGCCCCGCATTCTTGATTTCCTCGGAAAGCAGGATGGGGGTCGAAAGCATCTGGCCAGCGTAGGTCTTTTCCATGACCTGCAGCATCTGGGCCTCGTTGGTGCGGTTGGGCTGGAACATGGTGCAGACAATTCGGATGAAGCCGTAGTCGATCGAGGTATCGAAGCGCGACACAAGGCTCATGGCCTCGCGACATGTCTGCATGAAGTGGATCGTTGACAGGTAATCAAGCTGACGGGCAGGTACAGGGATGAGCAGGCCGTCAGCCGCCGTCAGCGTGTTGACACCAAGGAAACCCATAGCCGGCGGCGGGTCGAGGATCACGACGTCGTAATCGTGGCGCACCTCCTCAAGGCCGATACGCAGCTTGCGGAATGCGCCGGCGATCGCAGTTGGGCCTTCCTCAATGGTCGCAGTGAGCTCCCACTCGGTATCCTGCAGGCCGAGGTTGGCCGGACAGATGTCTATGTTCGGCCAAGCGGTCGGTTGGATCGTCTTTCGGAAGGAATCGGCATCGTCGATACGCGGTGAAAGGAAGTTCGACAGCGTATGCGTTTCCTCGACCATGGCCTCGAGGTTGACGTCGAACATGACGCTCATCGAGGCCTGCGGATCGCAATCGACGACAAGGACGCGATATCCGCGCAGGCCAAGATAGTCAGCCAGGTGCTTGGCCGTGGTTGACTTGCTCACGCCCCCCTTAAAATTCTGGACCGCAAGGACGACCGCCCGTTCTTCAGGAAGCTTGCCCATCTTGATGCCGAGCGCCTCGCGGATGGCGATGAGGTCTTCAACGGTGTAGTACCGGCGACCATTGGATGCGGTCTTGGGCGCCGGGAGGCGGCCGCGTGCCTCAGCCTTGGAAAGTGCCTCGGGTGTCCGCCCGAGCAGTTCTGCAGCGACGGTGGCGCCCATCGATATGTTGAGCGTCTTACGGTCCGCCGGGTCGATCGCAGCCTGTCGCAGCACGCTCTTGGCGTTCTCGCATGAGCTGATCATTGCATCCAGAATTTGACCAGACAGCATGCAGGTGTCCTCTACTACAGGCCCGAATCATGAAGGTTCGGGAAAAATGCGGCGAAATGACCGATATTCCCGGACAGGTATCGCAAAAAGCCTGTGGTTAGTCAAACCTGCGCTCGGATGGCATTGAGGCAGGGACATAAGCCCCGACACGCTCGTTATACCGTGTCTCTCGTTGTTTTTGTCTTATCGGCCGTAACGCTCGCATGCCGTTTGAAGGTGGAAGGCAGGCTCGGCATGGCCTGCGTAGATTTCCTGGAGGAGCCAGGTGCGTTCGCTTCCCATTTCCTCGGCGCCAATAGTCCTGGACCAGTACCGCATGGCGGCGTCCCAGCGATAGCCGCGCGCCTTTAGCGCATCCTTCCCGTCATACGGCGCATCAACCGCGTTGACCTTGTAGCTGGCACTTTCAGAGGCGGCGATGAGCCTTGCCAGGATAGTCTTTCCACCTGCGGCGACGTGTCCCAACAGATAGATGAGTGCCAGGATGTCGTTCTGAGCCCGATGGCCTTCGAAGAACCAGCCGCGCTGGGCGACGAGGTAGCCAAGCGCTCGACCATCGAAGCCAAGCTCAAGCCAGTCGATTTCGGCCATCGAACATGCCCAGGGCCTACCCGCTATGGCGGGCAGACGCCGGTCTATGAAAGGTCGGTCAAAGGCAGCGTTGTGGGCGACGATGATGTCGGCCGAGGACATAAGCTCGATCGCCGCCTCGTCATCGATCCTCTGACCGGCAAGAATGTCATCGGTCAGCTGATCGACAACCTGTACGTGTCGAACCGCCGTCTCACGACTCTGAACGGCCAGATGCTGAGACTGGTCGAGCGCCACAAGGTGAAACGCGCCGATTTCCTCGATTCCTATCTCGGTCGTGAGCTCGACGATACCTGGGTCGCGGACATGGCGGGGCGCGACCATCGGCATGGCGCTTCCCGAGTTCCGCCGCATCGTCAACATGGTCCAGAAGGGCGCGCGCGAGGCGCGCATCGCCAAGAAGGAGATGGTCGAGGCGAACCTGCGTCTGGTGATCTCGATCGCCAAGAAATACATCAATCGCGGGCTGCAGTTCCTCGACCTGATACAGGAAGGTAACATCGGCCTGATGAAGGCGCTCGACAAGTTCGAGTACCGCCGCGGCTACAAGTTCTCGACTTATGCGACCTGGTGGATCCGGCAGGCGATCACCCGCTCGATCGCCGATCAGGCCCGCACGATCCGCATCCCGGTTCACATGATCGAGACGATCAACAAGCTGGTCCGCGCCAACCGCCGCTTCCTGCACGAGCATGGCCGCGAGCCCACGCCCGAGGAGATGGCCGAGCAGCTCTCAATGCCGCTCGAGAAGGTCAAGCGCGTGCTGAAGATCGCGAAGGAGCCGGTGTCACTCGAAAGTCCGGTGGGCGACGAGGAAGACAGCTCCCTGGGTGACTTCATCCGGGACGAGAACGCGGTGATCCCGGTGGACGCGGCGATCGAGGCGAACCTCAAGGAGATGATCACGCGCACCCTAGCGTCGCTCACACCGCGCGAGGAACGCGTTCTGCGCATGCGCTTCGGCATCGGCATGAACACCGATCATACCCTCGAGGAAGTCGGCCAGCAGTTCTCGGTAACTCGTGAACGCATCCGCCAGATTGAGGCGAAGGCACTGCGCAAGCTCAAGCACCCTAGCCGGTCGCGCATCATGCGTGCTTTCCTCGACTGATAGTGTTCTCAGCTTTGGGGGTATGGGAAGACATGACGTCAAAATTCAGAACGCCGAAGGAGCAAGTCGTTCGCGATGTGCTGGAGAAGCACGCTTGTCCGGTTCCTTACCATGAAGTGCGCACGCGATTTCTCGGAGCAATCGCCTCACCGTTGATGGCGGCTTCGCCGCTGCCAGTGGTGAAGGCGCTGTGGGGCGGCGAATTTCCGCCGTTCGATTCCATGGGTGATCTCAATCGCCTGATCGATGTGCTGATCAATCAGCTTTGGAACAGCCTGACCAAGCATAATAGCCGTACAGCGCCCTTCAGGCTTTACCGGCTTGATCTCGAGCCGTCGGCTGAGAATCTTGCGAGGTACGCCCGAGTGCGCCGACAGGAGCTGGAAGGCTTTGTTGAAGGTCTGTTCGGTGGTCATGAAACCCTCGACCTGCCGGAGCGAGCCCACACGTCTCTGGGGCACCTTGGTGAACTTCGCGCGATGATGGGCGGCATTGAGGACCTGGTCGCGCGCGACATCCAGGCGGAAAGCCGAACCCAGCTCGAGACGACCTTCAGACACGTGCGCGAACTCACCAAAATCATGGAAACCGAAATCCATGAGGCTGTGTTGTCTTGCGCCCGGGCTCGACATAAGATGCTCAAGGGATCTACGCTCACGAAACCCGTCATGCACTGACCGTGCAACCAGCCCGGATCGAGTTGAGACTTTGGCTTCCAAGAAAACCCTGAACGCGAAGAACCTTGAGGAGTTGGGGGCAGCTCGCCTCGCCCAACTGCTGATCGAAATCAGCACGGGAAATGCCCTCGCCAAGCGTCGCCTGCGCCTGGAGCTTGCCGGCGCACAATGCCCGGGGGAGGTGGCGTGTGAAGTGGACAAAAGGCTCAGCCAGATCCGGCGATCGCGATCCTTCGTCGACTGGCAGAACCGTAAAGCCCTGATCGCGGATCTTCAGACGCAAAGGAAGGCCATTGTCGAGCAGGTCGCTCAATCGGACCCTGCGGAGGGTCTGGCATTGATGTGGCGCTTTCTTGGTCTGGCCAGTTCCATCTTCGGGCGCTGTGATGACAGCAGCGGGATGGTCATTGCCATTTTCCACGAGGCTGTCGCGGATCTGGCGGAGATCGCCGTGCGGGCAAATCCCAGGCCGGAGGTGCTGGGTGACGCGGTCTATGATGCATTGACCGCCAATGAGTATGGCCAGTACGACGACCTGATCGGCACCCTTGCTCCCGTTCTGGGAGAGCGCGGGCTTACCTATCTGCGCGGTCGCATGACTGCGCTGGCGAAGACGCCTCTCAAAAGGCCGGCAGGCAAGGATCGGGTAGCCGTCGGCTGGGCATCGAGCGGCGCCATCTACCAAGATGAGATTGACGAGCGCAGCCGGGATAGCACGGTGAAGCTCGCGCTTATGGAGATCGCTGACGCATTGGGCGATGTCGATGCGTTCATCGCGCAGTATGACGAACCCACCCGCAAGGTGCCCCGGATCGCGGCTGAAATTGCCAATCGCCTCGTCGCCGCGGATCGTGCTGACGATGCCCTTCAAATCCTTGATGAGGCAACGCAGAACAATCCCAGTCATTCCAGATTCGATTGGCCGGACTTCAAATGGGTTGATGCAAGGATCGCCGTTCTGGACGCATTGGGCAGGGGGCGTGAGGCACAGGACATGCGCTGGTCCTGTTTCGAAAGTTCGCTGTCGTCCGGGCACTTGCGTGAATACCTCAAGCAGCTGTCCGATTTCGAGGACATCGATGCTGAGACGCGTGCCTTCGACCACGCGCAAACCTGCAACAGCGTTCTTGGTGCACTGTCGTTCTTCGTGGCATGGCCGAAGCTTGACCGGGCCGCCGGCCTTGTAATCGGTCGCCTCGAGAAGATCGACGGCGACCATTACGAAATCCTAACGCCTGCCGCTGACGCGCTTTCGGCGAAGTATCCTTTGGCGGCGAGCCTCGTGCTGCGCGCCATGATCGATTTCACCCTGATCCATGCCCGGTCAACGCGTTACAAGCACGCTGCTCGTCATCTCCTCGAGTGCGCCAGTCTCTCGCGACAAATCCCCGATTTTGGCGCGCATGAATCTCACACCGATTATGCAGCGACGTTGCGCAAGCTGCACGGGCGCAAGAGCGGGTTCTGGGGCCTCGTCGATTGACATGGCCCCGCCCCAGATGACCGAATGTATAGCAAGGCCGAGAATCGCGTCAGTTCACGCGGCGGAGAGTACATACCGATCGTGCACAGTCGGATTGATGTAACGTTGCCAATGCAATTGCTGTTTCAGGCGGCGCGCAATACGTCGCGGGCGGCATCGGGCAGTCTGGCGATGACCGACAGATAGGCGCTGGCGGTGGCGTCGGGCTGACGACGGCCCTGTTCCCAACCTTTCAGGGTCGCCAGAGGGATCCGATAGGCGCTCGCGAAAGCCTGCTGCGACATGCCCAGCTCTTCTCGGAGAGAACGTACATCCGGAACCTCGATGCTATGGGCACGTGCCACGCTGCCCTTGCCCTGGGCATGGGCGGCGGCTTTTTCCATCGCCGAGATCAGCTCTTTCCCAACATCCGACATCGCTACTGCTCCTTTGACCCACCGTGGCTTCAATGGTCGCTGCAAAGGCGGTCACTTCCCGATTTTCGCCCGCACCCTTTTGTAGTCGGGCCACATCTTCCCCGCCGACCGGGCACAAACCTGACCTGACCGGAAGAAATCGGCACATCTTGAACAAATTCAGCAGGTCCGTTGCGACCATCCTTTTCTCGGTGCGTTCATGGGTTCGATGCCTGAAACCGAAAGCTCCCTTCTCGTTGCCGCCAATCGCCTGCACCATCGCGGGTTCACGACCCCGATCATGTATTGCCGGGACGAAGACGTTCTGATCGGCCGGATTGAGGGCATAGCGCACGACGTTTCCTGGCGCACCGTTGACCTGGTGGCTTTCAAGAGCGCGTTCATGGCCCACGTCGACGCTTACCTTCAAGGACAAGGCCGGCCGGTCCACGCAGATCGAGGGGCTGCGCGCGTTCGTCTGGTGTGAGTGCCGCGCGTGGCAACAAGTGAATGAGCCAGCAAGGCTCATTCGGCGTGAAAAGGATCATGAAATGCTTGAACACGTACCTGCCTGGCTGGGCAAATTGCTCAAGGATGTCCGCGCCGGACACGCGAAACTGGCAATTGTTCGCGAAGACGTGGGTGAGCGCCTGTTTCCCTTGTCGAGCTCCGCGTTCGCTGACGGTCAGCGCCTCCCGATCAGGTTTACGGCCGACGGGGAAGGCATTTCGCCGCCGCTGAGCTGGGGACCTCTCCCCGCAGGGACCGCGTCGTTGGCGCTGCTGGTCGAAGATCCCGACGCACCGGCCCCTTATCCCCTCGTGCATGCCGTTGTCTGGAATATCCCGCCCGATGTTGGAGGATTGCCCGAGGGGGCGATCGTGCCTGACGGGGACGGCGCAGCGCATGGCAGCGACGTTGGACGAAACAGCTATCTCGCCGAAGGCTGGCTGCCGCCAGATCCTCCGAAAGGCCACGGTACGCACGATTATGTGTTCCAGCTTTTCGCGCTCTCCGAGGTTCCTGTCCTTGAAGCCAACCCGGGGCGCTCCGCGTTCCTCGAGGCGATACACGGTAAAGTCCTTGCTGCCGGCTTCCTGATCGGGACCTACTCCCGCGATGAGCCGGCAAGTTCGGGTGCCGCCGGAGCCGGGCTGCGGCCGGCGGGAGTCTGATCCACCATGATCGACGACAATGACCGGGCCTGGATGGGTGAGGCCATTGACCTGGCAAAATCGAAAGGGACAGCGCCACAGGATACGCCGATCGCGGCCATCATCGTGCTGAATGGTCGCGAGCTGTCCCGTGCGGTCAACAAGACCGAGGAGACTTGCGACGCGACGGCGCACGCCGAAATGATGGCTTTTCGCGGGGCAGGGCCGACGCACGGCGACATGGACCTTCGCGGCGCGACGCTCTACTCGACCCTGCAGCCGTGCGGCATGTGCACGATGGCCTCGATCTGGGCCAAGGTGGGTCGCATAGTCTACGGTGCGGGTCGTGACGACGTTCACCAGATGTATTTCGAAGACCGCCACCTCGACACCATGGACTTTATCAAGGATGCGTTTCGTGACGACCTTGAACTCGAAGGCGGATGTCTGCGGGCGGAATGCGCCGCCCTATACTTCGCGCCGGACGACGAGGTTCCGATGGAGCAACAGGGCAATCTCTGAACCGCGAAGATGGCGAGGGCCGGCGGCCGAGCATAGAAGACTATCCTCTCGCAGGAGTTGAGCCATGTGTAATCGCGCACGCATGAAAGGTGAGATCGAGACGATCTGGGGATTTGTCGCCGAGCTGTTTAGCGAGCGCCCGCGCGACAATCGCTTCGATCCGCAAGAGCTACGGCCCAAGGGAAGAGCATACGTCATCCGGGAACAGGATGGGGTGCGGGCATGGGACGTCATGAACTGGGATGTTCTTGGCGGCAAGGCTGCTTGGCCGATGACCAACGTTCGCAACCTTTCCCTCCCGCAATGGCGGCGGCTCGCCGACCGGCCGGAAAACCGGTGTGTTGTACCGCTCGCCGAGTTCTGCGAATTCACGCCCGACAAACACGACCTTTGCGATCGCAAGCCGCCGCTCAAAGGCGAGATGTGGTTTTCGGTTATAGATCAGCCTGTCTTCGCGGTGGCCGGGTTCTGGCAGCAAACCGGAGAGGGGAACGGCTTCACCATGGTGACGTGCAACGCCAATTCGCTGGTCGTACCGATCCACCCCAAGGCAATGGTGACGATCCTCGATCCTGACGACGTCGATATATGGCTCCGGGGCTCGTACGATGAGATCCGGTCGCTTCAGCGCCCCTTTGAAGCTGAGAAAATGACGGTGCGTGGCCCGGTTTTCCCGACGCGAAATCCTCCAACCTCGCTGCCCAGTTAAGCGAGGGTACTAATCTTCGTCCGGCAGGGACATCCCGAGGTCAGGTCGTCGCACGCGAAAGAGCCCGCATTACAGGATCGGTCACGACATAGACCGCCTGTCGCTTCGCGCCGCGATTGTGGTGGTCAACCCGGAAGCCCTGGTAGTGCCTTTTGACCAGTCCGGCTCGGACCAATTCGCTCACGGCCCGACTGACGTTTGTGCGACCTGAAATGCGGATACGCTCCAGCACCTTCTCATCAACCAAACGCTGCGCGTCATGAGGATCCGCAGGTAGGGCACCCGCATCCTCGAGCATCTGGCGAACCCGACCTTCGATCGAAAGACGTCGCGGGTCGCGCTGAGCGACGGGCATCAATGCATGGCAAAGCCAGTCGCGAACCGGCACTCGCAAATCACCGTCGAGAACATAGGGCCCAGCAGAACCGGTGCGTTGACTGGCTTCGACAAGCAGGTTGAGCACCATGAACGCGTAGCGCGGGCGTTTGCAACTGGTGGAAAGGCGCTCGAGGATGGAGACGGTGGTAGTGGGGGGCGGCGCAGCGAGACGCACCGGTTCGGAAGGTTTGCTGTCGCGGAAAAGATCGGCCTGGAACATTTCATGAATCAAGCACGGCCGACACCAGATGTGAATCCCTTTCCCGCGTAATAAGGCAGATGGGACATTCGTGTCACTTTACCGGCGGTAAAGTGACAGGCGAGGTTCTTAGCTGGTGCCTGCGCGCTGCGATAGAATGGCTTTGTCATCAACTCAGTGTGACCGATGGGGGGGTAAATCAAATAGGGAGAGTGGATGTGAAACCTCTGGCTGTAGCCATACGGCGAAAGCGATCCCCGCTTCGTTACCATGTCCGATAAGTGTCCTTCACGGACAGCACAAACCAGGCTATGAGGCGAGGGGTTTTTGTCGGTTTCAGGATACGACCGGACTCCCCGCCACCGCTGAATTTTCGCTACCAGCCCCGCAAGAATACGGCCGGATTCAGGGAAGAATACCGCCGGCCGCCAATGTGCTGCGCGGCAGAGTTCCGGCATTTTCAGGGGCACTTCCTGGCGGTATCCGCAGGCTACGGCCGGCCGGGGCAGGGGCCTCTCTCAAGTTCCGTACACTCGGCTAAAATGAACGGGGCGGTAGACGCCTGTCCTACTGAGGGGTGATGGTCAAAGGCAGCTTACGCGTCTACCTTACGGGGGCAACCGAACGGTTGACCTCGTTAGATGGATTGTGACAGATGCCCCTTATTGGC
>NZ_BLJH01000035.1:0-36246 GCF_009811895.1 Novosphingobium sp. TCA1
CCGGAGATAAGCGGCTGCTTGGCTTATGTAGGTTTTCTGTTCCGTTGCTACTCAAACCCCTCATATGGCCCTCCCCGTTTTGGAGCGAGCGAAGTGTTTCGGCGATCAACCGGGCGTAGGATCTGATCGTCGCATGGTCCTGATTAGAAAGCCCGTCACGACGTTCCGGTGCATGAAACCTGCGATTGCTGGGACAGGTGTCGCATATTGTCCTGCCGGGTGTCGGATCGTCCTTATTTTTGGGCGCGTTGCGAATCGTCTGGAATTGCAACGACGAAAGAGCACACTGTTCGCCGTCTCATGAGTGATACGGCCATAGACCAGATTCTCGCCGCCCTGGCGGTTGACGTGAAGGAATTCGCGGTGTGCGAATTCGCGTCCGATTCCGCGATCGAGATTCTGCCGTTGGACGAGATCGAGATCCACTTCGTGCTTTCCGGAACCTTGTATCTTACCCTCGCCAGCGATCCAGCTGCCGCATTCGCGCCGGGCAGTGTGGTTTTGGTCCCACCCAACGTTAGACAGGTCATGGGGGGCTCACCAACTGCGTCGCAGTTATTCACGCCAGCAGAAACCTGCAGCACGCGACCCGATGGCTTACTGCTGTTTGACGCAAGGCGCGGCGCACCCGGCACCGTACTGGTCGCGTGCGGACAAATTAAGGCCGATGTGGGGGGCTCCTTCGGACCGTTCGACGGCCTTGAGGTGCCGATCTGCTGCGATCTATCGGGCGATTCGATGGTGCATGTCGCCTTCGGAGAAATCCTTCGCGAGATTA
The DNA here is from genome assembly GCF_009811895.1 of Novosphingobium sp. TCA1. Lineage (NCBI taxonomy): Bacteria > Pseudomonadati > Pseudomonadota > Alphaproteobacteria > Sphingomonadales > Sphingomonadaceae > Novosphingobium > Novosphingobium sp. TCA1. Next base: position 779 of record NZ_BLJH01000035.1, read on the forward strand.
ATGTGACCTCGCTGGGGTCAAGAGCGCTTGTCGGATCGCTGATGAAGGCCTGCCTGGTGAAGGCGCTTCGACGCTACGCGGAGCACAACGGTTCGGAACGGGTTCTTCCGGGCCTTTTCGAGCGGCCGTCGCTCGCGCGCGCTCTTGCAACGGTCGTTGAGACGCCGTCGGCAAATCATACCCTGAACGACCTCGCCCGAACCGCGGGAATGAGCAGGTCGAAGTTCGCGAAGGTCTTCGCCGCGACAATCGGATTGCCGCCGATGGAGTTCGTTGCGCGCACCCGCCTTACGAAAGCGCGAGATTTGCTGATGTCGACCGAACTGCCGGTTGCGACGATCGCCGCACAGGTTGGTTTTGCAAGTCGAAGCCACTTTAGCCGCGCGTTCCGAAACACCTTTGGCGTCGATCCGAGCCGCATGCGCCGCGATAATCCGATCAAGGAACTGGCCGATGCGTGAGCGTTGCACTGTGGCGACCGGTGGCATGAAAGGGCTGTATCACTCGGTACCGCCAAATATGGGGAGACCTGTAACCGGATCGCGATCTGCGTCGAAACACGCTTCGTGCGGTACCCGACTCCCCAGGCGCGTCCGAGGCATGAAGCTGAAGTCATCAGCCTCAGGGTGGCGGGGTCGATGAGGATTGCCGAAAATGAGTGGGGCCGCCTGATGGCCGCAGCCCAGGAGGGGCAGGCCGCGGCATACCGGCAGTTGCTTGATGAACTCCGCCGGTGGCTTAATCGCTTTTATGCACGGCGGCTACCGCCAGCATTTGTCGAAGACGCAGTGCAGGATACACTCATCGCGATTCATGAGAAGCGGCACACATATGATCCGGAACGCCCCTTCAAACCCTGGCTGATCGCAGTAGCCCGCTACAAGTGGATCGATCGTTTGCGGGCGATGGGACGATCGGCGACCGAGGAACTCCCCGAGGAGATAGCCGTAGGGGATCATGAGAGCGCGGTGACGAGTTCGGTGGTCCTCGGGGAACTACTCGGCGAGCTCAAGCCGGCCCAGGCCGAAGCGATCCGGCTTGTAAAGATCGAAGGATATTCGGTCGAGGAAGCGTCGGCAAAGACCGGGCAGTCAGGGTCGCTCATCAAGGTGAATATCCACCGGGGACTGGCGCGTCTAGCGGCCATGGTTCAGAAGCAGGCCGATGTCGAATGAATCGTTAATCGAGACGCTGGTTGGAGAATTACGGCCCGTCCGGCGCCGGAATCCGCTCCGGCAAGGGGCTTGTTTGTTTGGCCTTGCCGCGATCGAACTCGCCGCGTTTCTGGCGCTAGGCACGATGCGTCCGGACATCGGTGCGGCAATGAGCGTTACCGCGTTCTGGTGGAAGCTGGGTTCGCTCGCCATCCTGGCAATCACAGGCACGTTCGTGGCGATCCAGTCGTTCGAGCCTTCGGCATCGCCACGCCGGGGGCTGCGTCTTTGGGCCACGCTCGCTGTCGTTACTTTGCTTCTCGGGTGGGTTATCGACCTCAGCAGCGCGGGCCTGCAGGTACTGCTTGACCGGCTAAGTTGGCAGATGGGCGTCGAGTGTCTCGCGACGATGACGGCTCTCTCAATACCTCCGTTGATCGCCTTGGGGATCCTCATGCGGTCGGGCGCTCCAACCGATGGATCGGGGAGCGCTTTGGCAGCCGGCGCCGGAGCAGCGACATGGGGTGCATTCGTGTTCGCATTTCACTGCCCCAGCGACGATCCGTTCTATATCGTCGTGTGGTATTGCTTGGGCTGCGCTATCGTTGTCGGCCTTGCTCGGTTGATATTGCCGCGGGTTGCCCGCTGGTAACATCCGGAGCGGTCTATTTGCCAGAAACTGGGCCGGAAGGTAGCGGGCCAGTTTGAATTTCCGCCAGAGGCGGGCCATCACCATCGACCTGATGGGAAGGACCGGGTTTGGTGGATTCCGCCCAGACCGGTTTTGGCGACACAAGGGCCTACGGCGGGCCGTCCGGCCCGGCTGCGCCCGCCGACGGCTCGCGACCTGACCAGGACGTTCATCTGTGCCGGCGCGAACGTCTCGGTCTGACAAGCGCGATCGTCGCCGCGCCGCGAAGCTGCCGGTTGGATAGCGCCCACTCGTTGCGGTTTCGGGGCGTCCGGTGGGTGCCAGAAACCGGGCTTATCCGCCTATGCGATCGACGTCAGGACATCGAGAAAGGCGCGGATCTTGGAACTCGACAGGCGGCGAGAGTTTTGGAGTGCCCAGATTTCAACCTTCGGTCCGTCGTCGACTCCCCAAGCGACCAGCCTGCCCGTAGCGATGTTCTGCGTCACCAACAGTTTCGGCATGAGGGCCACGCCCGCGCCCGCGAGCACCGCATCCTGCACCATCAGGAAGGAAGAGAATCGCAACCGCATCTGCGGGCAGAACTCGCGCACACCCTGGTCAGTCCTGATCCGCCAGACCGCGTCGGCGGACGTAGCAATATGCCCTACCGCAGCTACTGCGAAGTCGGCGCCTGCTTGATCAATCAGGAATGCGTTTGGCACCTCTGGCGATGCTACCAAAAGGCGTTCATCTTCGAGGATCCGTCTCCCGACCAGACGCTCGTCAGGATCCGGGTTGATGCGGATTACCAGATCGTAATTGTCCTCGACCGGATCGACCTTGCGATCTTCTGCGACGATCTCGAGCGCGACGTGCGGATAGGCCTGAACAAAATCGGCGGCGACGCGCGGCAGCATGACATGCGCGAACACGATCGGGGCGCTGATCCGGAGCGTCCCGCGTGGCACGGACGCGCCCGAGGAGACCGCCTGCTCGGCCTCGCCGATCTCGGCGAGCGGGCCTTGGGTGCGGTCGTGCAGCGCGCGTCCCTCCGGCGTGAGGCGCAGCGCCCGCGAGCCGCGGTCGATCAATCGAACGCCCAGATAGGCTTCCAACTCGGCGACCTTGCGCGACAGCGTTGCCTTGGGGCGCTGCGCCGCCCGACTGGCGAGACCGAAGCCGCCATGCAAGGCGACAAGGTTGAAGTCAGCAAGAGCCGCGAGGTCCATAGGATGTTCCATTATCGAGACGATATGTCCCGATCATGCCATCTTCTTCGCTCATTCGGAACGTCTATCTTGCATCCAGTGACAACGAGGTCGTCTCGACGATCAAGGAGATACGACATGACGATATTGGTAACTGGCAGCACTGGCACCATCGGTACGCAGGTGCTGGCATTTCTCGTTGGGTACGGCGCCGAAGTCCAGGCGCTGACCCGCACGCCCGAAAAGGCGCATTTCCCGGCAGGCGTCATCGCCGTGCGAGGCGACCTCTCGGATATCGAGAGCGTACGCGCCGCGCTGCACGGCGTGACCACGCTGTTTCTGCTCGCGCCGAACGTACCCGATGAACTGACACAGGCGATGCTGACGCTCGACGCGGCGCGCGCCGCCGGTGTGAAGGGCGTTGTCTATCTGTCGGTGTTCAAGGGCGAGGACTATGCCGACGTGCCGCACTTTGCGAGCAAGATGACCCTCGAGCGCATGATCCATGCCGCAGGGCTGCCCGTCACGATCCTGCGCCCGGCCTATTTCATCCAGAACGACCTGCGGCAGAAGGACGCGCTCCTGGGCGGCGGAGTCTACGGGATGCCGATCGGCGGAAAGGGCATTTCGATGGTCGATATCCGCGACATCGGCGAGGCGGCCGCGAAGGAACTGCTGCGCCGCGAGCGCGCGGATGCGCCGCTGCCCCAGGAGACCTATGAACTGGTTGGCCCCGATGTGCTCACCGGCACGACGATCTCCGCCCTGTGGAGCGACGTGCTCGGGCGGCCGATCGGCTATGCCGGCAACGATCTGGATGCGCTGGAACAGCGGCTGAAATCTTTTGGGCCGTCGTGGCTCGCCTATGACATGCGGCTGATGATGCGTCGCTATCAGCAGGACGGTGCGATCGCCACGGACGGCGAGATCGCGCGCCTCGCGACCCTGCTCGGTCACGCGCCGCGTTCGTATCGCGATTTCGCCGAAGCTGCCGCCGCCGCGTGGGCGGCAGCCTGAGTCCAGAACGAACCTTCAAGGAGACTTCCCATGGCCCGTATCCTGTCCGTCGGCCAGAGGCCCGAAACGGTCGATTTCTCGGACCCGGCGTTGCCGTCTGGCTTCGACGCCGACAAAATCAACGCCGGCATCGCCGTCGCGGTCGCAAAGATCCGCGAGCGCGGATGACAGGGCGACACCTGCATGATCACGCCCGACGCCGCGGGTGACGCCATGCTAGAGGCGACGCTCCGCGGCGCGGCTTACGATTGTGTGGTTGTTGGGGGCGGCTTGAGGTTGCCGCCCAAGAGCCTCGGCTTGTTCGAGATGGTGGTCAACCTCGTCCACACTGCAGTCGCCTTCAACACGCGGCCCGAAAACACCGCCGAAGCGGCTGCGCGCCAACTCGTGCAGAGCTGAAGGCCAGCGGCCGGGCTGGCTCGTCCCTCAGCCCTTGTCCATCGATCGTCGGGTGCCAGTAGCGTAGTGGGGGCTAAAAGGTCAAAAATGCGCCGCCCGCCAGGTTCGACCTGACGGGCGGTGCGAGGTACATTTCGCTCGAACCAGGGTTCGAGCGATGATCGGCTTCAGCCGGCCTTCGGGGTGAGGCTGCCGCCCTGCGCCGCGCAGGCCTTGGTGGTGAGATCCTTGAAGCCCTGGCCCTTGCAGTCGTTCTGGCCCTTGCAGTCATGGTTGCCCGACTTGCAGTCCGACTGGCCCTTGCACGAATTGACACCGTAGCAGGGCTGCACCTTGGCGGCCTTCGCGCCGGCGGCATGCGCGGGCGCCGTGGTGGCGAGGCCCGACAGGGCGAGCATTGCGGCGGCGGAGGCGATGGCGGCGCCGGTCTTGAAAGTCTTCATTGGTGACTCCTGAAATAGAGTGTGGAGGTTTTGCCGACTGGCACCCGGCATTTCGACCGCGATCGGCGGACGGTTACAGCGGCCGACAAAATCTTCTTGTGCCGCCTGCTGTAACCGACTGCGCAGTTGGAACGGACCCGGTTGCGTGGTCCGCTTTCATCAGCCTCCCGGACCACCGTGCGGCGCCCGCCCATACCGGACGGGTCGCCGCACGCGAGGCTGATCGAAGGAGACTGTCACGATGAAAACCCGTTCCGCTACCGCCGCCGTCAGCGCCCTGCTGCTGGCTTCCCTCACCGCCGGTGTCACGACCGCCGCGCACGCCCAGGCCAGCAAGCCGATGGAGAAGTGCTACGGCGTCGCCAAGGCCGGCAAGAACGACTGCAAGGCCGGCGCTGGCACGACCTGTGCGGGCACCTCGAAGATCGACTATCAGAAGGATGCCTGGAAGCTCGTACCGGCCGGCACCTGCGCCAAGATCAAGACGCCCAAGGGCCTGGGCTCGCTGACGCCCAAGGCCTGAGGATCGCCGTGATGACCATGACTGCAGGCCTGGGCTTCAAGCTCGAGCATCTCGATGAAGCGCTGACGGCGCGAAACCCGGGCCTGTGGTTCGAGGTGCACGCTGAGAACTATATGGTGGACGGCGGGCCGCGGCTCCGCGCGCTCGTCGCTCTTGCCGAGCGTTTTCAGATCTCCCTTCACGGCGTCGGGCTGTCGCTGGCTTCTATCGAGCCGCCATCGGTGGAACATCTGAGCCGCCTTCGCGCCCTCGCGGATCTCATTCGTCCGGCCGCCGTGTCAGATCATCTGGCCTGGCAGAAGTGGGAGGGCGCGCACCATTCCGACTTCCTCCCCTTCCCGCGCACGCGGCAAGCGCTCGACATTACGTCGGGCAATGTTTCGCGGGTTCAGGATGCCCTCGGGCGCGCGATCATGGTCGAGAATCCCTCGCTCTATGTCGACCTGTCCGGTCATGAGATGGACGAAGCGGCGTTCCTGGCCGAACTCGCCCGGCGCACCGGGTGCGGTTTGCTGGTCGATGTGAACAACATCTACGTCAGCGCGTCGAATCTTCGCTTTTCCGCCGAGGCACGGATCGATGCGATACCGGCGGAGATCGTGGGCGAGATCCATCTTGCCGGACATCGGCCCGACCCCGATCGAGAGAGCGGGCTGCTGATCGACAGCCACGACGCGCCGATCGCCGACCCGGTCTGGAGACTCTATGAACGGCTGATCGCACGTATAGGCGCCCGGCCGACGCTCATCGAGCGCGACGACGACATCCCTCCTTTTCCCGAGTTGATGAGTGAGCGCGATCGTGCCCATCGCCTCCTCGTCGAGCGGATGCCTGTCGATGCTTGACGCTGCCGATTTCCAGCAAGCGTTCGGCGCTATGCTGGCTGCTCCGGACACGGTCGCGGATTCTGCTATCCGTCGCGCGCTCACCATCCATCGCAACACCGCGAGCAAGGCGGCGCGTGATGCCTTGTTCGCCAACTTCCCGGTTGTGGCAGCCCTTGTCGGAGAGGACGCCTTTGCGGCGTGCGCGTCTTCCTATGTCGACGCCGTGCCGCCCGCCGAAGCCCGACTCTGCCTTTATGGAGATCGCTTTCCGCGCTTCGTAGACGCATGGGCCGCTTTTGCCGAGGCACCCTATCTCGGCGACGTGGCGTCGGTCGAGAGGCTGGTCGTCGAAGCGCTGTTCGCGGCCGACGCCCACGTACTCGATCCGAGTGCGCTCGCGAGCGGGATGAACCCTGAGGCGCCGCTGCGCTGGCACCCCGCCACACGGACCGCAAAGACGCTGGTTCCAGCGGCCAGTCTGTGGCTGGCGCATCAGCCGGAAGCGAGCGAGGACGCCCTCGAAACCATCATATGGGAACCGGAGCTCATCCTGATCACGCGTCCCGAGGACGCAATCGAGGTCAGGGCAATCGACGTCCCCACCCGCGCATTCCTCGCTGGGGCGACGCTCGCCGACGCCGCGGCGCGTGCCGCCGGCGAAGACGGCGACGTCGCTCAGATTTTTGCTTCTTTGCTCGGGGCGGGAGCCTTCGCCGCCCAAGACCAACAGGGAGAATTGCAATGAACATCTATGCTCGCGCCGGGGCAACGCTCGATCGGTTTTCCGGCTCGGTCCTTCTGCTCGTCGCCCGTCTCGGCGTCGCCGGCGTCTTCTTCATGTCGGGGCGGACCAAGGTCGATGGCATCCTGCACATTACCGACAGCACCTACTCGCTGTTCGAAACCGACTATAAGATTCCGCTGATCCCGCCGTATTACGCCGCGCATCTGGCGACCTATCAGGAGCATCTCTTCCCGATCCTGCTGGTCCTCGGGCTCTTCAACCGTGTAGCGGCTCTCGGTCTCCTCGGCATGACCACCGTGATCGAGGTCTTCGTCTATCCGGACGCGTGGCCGACGCACCTGAGCTGGGCTGGCCTGTTGCTCCCCATCATCTTCCGTGGCGGCGGCAAGTTCTCGCTCGACTATCTGCTGGGTATCGACCCGCCGCGCGGCGAGCAGGTGAAGGACTATGCCGCTTAACGACGGCGACAATCGCGCACCTCTGACCGCCCGGTTCGGCGCGCTGTGCTACGCGGCGTGGGGCGTATTTCATTGCAAGGTCGCGCTCGACATCTGGCGGTTGGGCGCGGCCCAGCGGGATCTGGCTCAAGGCCGTCTCTATCAGCTGGCCGCCTACATGCTGACGATCGCACTCTTTGTGCTGGTTGTCGGCTTGTGGCGAAACTGGCGCAACGATCGGCTCGGCTATTGGCTGAATCTGGTGGTTGCCGGCTGGGCGGATTCGATATGGGTCGCGGTGGTGGTATTGCCGGGTTATGTCGATCCGATCCGCGGGTTTGTGCCGCCAGCGATTTTCCTCGCCGGCGCCTTCCTCACGACGCTTGCCCGGAGAACTTCACCCCGATGACATCTCTCGCGCTGCTCTATGAACATCCACAGTGGCTCATGCCGCTGTTCGCCGAACTCGATCGGCGAGGCATCTCTTTCGAAGCTCTTGGCGCGGATGGTCATATCTTCGACCCTGCCGATCGTTCCGTGCCCGCGCCGCTGATTTTCAATCGGATCGCGATGTCGAGCTTCCTGCGCGAGCCGGACCATCCGATCTTCTATGCCCAGGCGGCAATGGCGCACTGGCGCAACGCTGGCGCGCGCGTGCTCAACGGCGGTGCCATCATGGGGATCGACGCCTCCAAGGCGCGACAACTCTCGCTGATGACGCATCTCGGCCTTTTGGTACCGGAGACACGGATCGTGCATCGCAGGGCTGACCTCGCCGCTGCGGCTGCGACACTTCGGTTTCCGGTCGTGGTGAAGGCCAACATCGGTGGGTCGGGCGCCGGCATCATGCGGTACGAGACCCTGGACCAGCTGGCCGAGATGGCGACCGAAGGCATGGTGCCCGATAGCATCGACCGCGTCTGGCTGGTTCAGGAATATGTACCAGTCCGCGGCGGGCGGATCACCCGGCTGGAAACGATGGCTGGCCGGTTCCTCTACGCGATCGACGTCGATGGCGGCGGAGGGTTTGATCTCTGCCCGGCCGACGCGTGCGTCGCCGCGCCGGGGAAGGCGGCGATTTCCGTTACGGAGGCAAAGCCGAGCCAGGCGCTGATCAACGCGGCCGAGCGGATCTCGGCGGCGGCTGAACTTGATATCGGCGGCATCGAGGTGATGATCGACGATCGCGACGGAACGTCTCGCTTCTACGACATCAACGGCTTCTCGAACTTCGTCGCCAATCCGGTCGACGTGCTCGGTTGGGATCCGCACGAGAGACTGGTCGATTGGCTCGAAACCCTGATCGAAAAGGTGCCCGCATGAGATATGGCTATTGGATGCCGGTGTTCGGCGGCTGGCTGCGCAATGTCCCCGATGAGGGCATGGATGCGAGCTGGGAATATTCTCGCGATCTCGCTGTCAGGGCCGAACGGATCGGCTACGACCTGACCCTGATCGCCGAACTGAATCTCAACGATATCAAGGGTGCCGAGGCACCGACCCTGGATGCCTGGTCAACGGCGGCTGCGATTGCAGCGGTAACACGCACCCAGGAGATCATGGTCGCGGTTCGGCCAAACTTCCACCAGCCTGCCTTGTTCGCCAAGGCCGCCGCCAACATCGATCGCATTGCCGGCGGGCGGTTGTCGCTCAATGTGGTCTCGTCCTGGTGGGCGGACGAAGCGAAGCAATATGGTCTGCAATTCGACCAGCACGACGACCGCTACGCGCGCACGTCCGAATGGCTGGAAGTGGTCAAGGGGTTATGGGCCGAGGAGCGTTTCGACTTCAGCGGCCGGTTCTACCAGACCGACGGCGCGATCTGCTCACCCAAGCCTGTCCGCGTACCGATCCTCTATGCGGGCGGCGAAAGCGAGGCCGCGAAGACGATGATCACTCAACAATGCGACGCCTATGTCATGCACGGCGATCCTGTCGAGGTCGTCCGGCCGAAAATCGCGGACATACGGGCGCGGCGCGAGGCCGCAGGCGGTTCGCCAATGACCTTTGGTATGGCGGCCTATGCGATCGTCCGCGACAGCGAGGCCGAGGCAAGGCGGGAATTGGACAGGATTCTCGACGTTAAGGATATGCCTGCCGGATATTCGAACTTCGATCAATGGCTATCGGGGACTCAGCTCGAGCGGGAGATGAAGATCCGGGAATATTCGGTTTCGAACCGCGGTTTGCGCCCCAATCTCGTCGGCACACCCGAGCAATTGCGGGAGCGAATCGCGGAATATGAAGCGGCGGGTCTTGATCTTCTGCTTTTGCAGATGAGCCCGCAGAGGGAAGAGATGGAACGCTTCGCGTCGCAGGTAATCCGGGCCCGCGTCCAAGAGCTTGCACCCGCCTGACGTTCTATCGCCACATTCCGTGAAACGAGCTCGCCTGATCGTGACCATGGTATAGGCTTCGCGTCTAACGACGACAGGAATGAGGCGCGGGGCCGGCCGAACGACCGGCATCACTGATATGCCCGAGCCTCGCACCCACCTAGCCGAAGGTGAAGCTGAACGCCTGCACGCCCGGGTCGAGGAACTCGATCTCGAATACATGGTCGGCGACGGGCCCACCCTGCCGCACGAGTTGGTACAGTCGCACGTCGGTGACAATCCCCTCACCCGCCGCATTGACGTCCGAGCCGTGATTGTCCGCGGGCTGCTTGCCGTCGATCGTGACGCGATATCGCACCGGACGACCATTTGTGGTCCCGAGCACGAGATGCAGGTCGCGGGCATGGAAACGATAGGCGATGCGACCGCCCGCATTCGCCAGTGCGGCGCTCTGCGGCCCCACGGTCCAGTTGCCTGACAGGCCCCAGTCGTTGAGCGCGAGCGTGCCGAAGGAATAGCTCTTCAGCTTATCCTCGCTGACGTTGCCCGACGCGAACCGCTCGCCTCGCGCGTAGCCAATGTAGGTCTCGGGCGAGCGCACATCCTGGGCAGCAGCCGCGGCTTCGACGCCGGCGCCTTCCACCTTGACCGTGCCGCTCGCGGTGAAGCCCGGATGTGCCTCGGCCAATAGTCGTTGGATGATGCGTTCGGAACCGGCATAGTCGCCTTCGCCGAAATGATGGTGCCGGATGCGCCCTTGCGCGTCGATGAAGTAATGCGCTGGCCAGTAATGATTGTCGAAGGCTCGCCAGATCGCATAATTGTTGTCGACGGCGACCGGATAGGTGATGCCGAGATCACCCAGAGCCTTCCTGACGTTTGCGGTGTCGCGCTCGAAAGCGAATTCCGGCGTGTGAACGCCAATCACCACGAGGCCCTGGTCACGATATTTCTCCGCCCATGCCCGGACATAGGGTAGGGAGCGCAGGCAGTTGATGCAGGAATAGGTCCAGAAGTCGACCAGAACGACCTTGCCCTTGAGCGCCTTTGCATCGAGCGGCTGCGAATTCAGCCAGGTCACGGCCCCCGAAAGTGGGGGCAACGTTCCCTCCACCGCGAGGGTCTCGTCGTTCTGCTCCGCCGGGCGGCTCATCCCAAAGCGATCGAGGAGGCGTTGCTCGACCGAGTTGGTACCGGCAAGCGAGACGCGCGACAGAAAGCCGGTGTCCGCGCCCAGCGCGATCGCAACGACCGCCAACAGGACCACACCGCCGGCGGCGCGGCGGATCCATTCGCCGACCCCGAGCGAACGCTTCATGGCCTTGAACAGACCGCCGCCCACCAGCAGCGCCAGCCCGAGCGACGTGGCGGCGCCGGCGGCATAAGCGAGCAACAGCAGGGTCGTGGTCGCGCTCGGTCCCTGCAGTGCCGCACCGGTGAGGACGAGACCAAGGATCGGACCGGCGCATGGCGCCCAGAGCAGGCCGGTCGCTATCCCGAGAAGTACCGACGGAATAATCCCGGTCGCATCCCCGGCGCCCTGGGACAGCCGGTTCCCTATTTGGACGATCGGCCGCGTCAGCCGGTCGGCCAACGCGGGAAACAGCAGCGTCACGCCAAAGCCCGCGAGAAGCAGGAGTGCGACACCGCGGCCATATTGGTTTGCGGTGACGATCCAGCCGCCACCGAGCGCTGCGAGCGAGGCGACGATCGCGAACATGAGCGCCATCCCGACCAGCATCGGCAGGCCGTTGGTGAGAAACGGTCGTCCGGCACGGGCAAATACGAAAGGCAGGACGGGCAGGATGCAGGGACTGATGATCGTCAGCGCGCCGCCGAGATAGGCGAGGAGAACAAGAAACATGCCGAGGAGCCGACCTATTGGAGGAGAGGAACTGTACGATATCCGTTCGCGGATGGAGAGCGGTTACAGGCTGTCGCGAACGGCCAAGCCGTCGCCACCAGGATTGTAACGGCCAGGAGCCGTCGAGCGAACCCGAACGAGACTTCTTGGCGGGTGCGCAGGTTATGGGTGAAGCGGTGGTTGAATTAGCCCCTGCCCGTCCCGATGATCAGCGCCATGCCTCGGCTCGCGATGGATATTACGGGAGATGACAATGAGCGACGGCGCCGACAACCTGCCTTGCGGATATGTGCCACCGAAGATCTGGACATGGGACAAGGCGAACGGCGGCCAGTTCGCCAGCATCAACCGCCCCGTTTCGGGGTCAACCCACGAACAGGCCCTGCCCGTGGGCGAACACCCTTTGCAGCTCTACTCACTCGGCACGCCAAACGGACAGAAGGTCACGATCATGCTCGAGGAGCTGCTCGCGATGGGTCATGCCGGTGCTGAATATGATGCGTGGCTCATCAAGATCGGCGACGGCGACCAGTTCGGCAGTGGGTTCGTCGACATCAACCCGAACTCCAAAATCCCGGCATTGATGGACCATTCCACGAACCCGCCGACCCGGTTGTTCGAGAGCGGGTCGATTCTCTTCTACCTCGCCGAAAAGTTCGGCGCCTTCTTGCCCACCGAGCACTACAAGCGGGCCGAGACGATGAACTGGCTGATGTGGCAGATGGGGTCGGCACCGTTCGTTGGCGGCGGCTTCGGCCATTTCTATGCCTACGCACCTCTCAAGATCGAATATGCGATCGATCGCTACGCGATGGAGACGAAGCGGCAGCTTCACGTGCTCGACACCCATCTGGCGACCCGTGAGTTTGTCATCGGCGACGAATATACGATCGCGGATATCGCGATCTGGCCGTGGTACGGCGCGATCATGACCAGCGCCTACAGCGCCCAGGAATTTCTGAATGTCGCAGAGTACGAGCATCTCGCACGCTGGGTCGAGCAAATCGCCAGTCGACCAGCGGTCAAGAGAGGGCGGCGGGTGAACACCACCTTCGGCCCTCCTGAAGCGCAGCTGCCTGAGCGCCACAAAGCAGGTGATTTCGCCGCCTGATGTTCCTCGGCGGATCAGCGATCGAGCGGTCGTCCCCCCTGTCGATTCCCCGCAGCTCGCCCGGCGTCCGATAGTCGCTGGCCGGATGTCACGGAAGCATTTCGGCTCTCCACCAAAGCGGGCTTGAAGATGGCAATGTAACCAGCGCCGAGCCTCACCCGAACTGAAGGCTATGACCAAGCGCAGTGCCGGTACCACGTGCGCTCGCCTGATCGCCTGCTTTCGGGAGTATAAGATGATCGATCCGTTGGTGCGTGACGATGTTCGGGGGTTCCTGTCCTTCCTGGAGGGACTCCCGGGTCCGAAGCTCAACGAACTCTCCCCCGGCGAGGCCAGAGTCCTCGCTCAGTCCGTCTACAGCCAGGTCGAGGTCGAAATCGGAACGGTGCAGACCCTGTCCGATCTGGAGATCGATACCCCGGGCGGTCATCTGTTGCGGGCGCGGCTCTTTGATGCACGTACAGAGCGGGTCCCATCACCCGTGCTGGTCTTTTTTCATGGCGGAGGCTGGGTCGTCGGCGGTCTGGATGCCTATGCGCCGCTGTGCGCGGAAGTCGCACGGGCGCTCATGGTGCCGGTCGTATCGGTCGAATACAGGCTTGCGCCCGAGCACCCTTGGCCGGCAGCGGCCGACGATGCCGAAGCCGCGGCGCGCTGGCTGGCCTCTGCCTCCTCGGAACTCGGCTTCGAAGCGACCGGGCTTGTCCTTGCAGGCGAGAGCGCAGGCGGCAACCTGGCGATCATCACGACGATCGCATTGCGCGATCGTCCGGCGGCGGTTCCCGTCGTGGCGCATTGGGCGATCTGTCCGGTGACCGATCTCGTCACGCCTTATGCGTCGGCGGATCAATTCGGACAGGGCTATTTCTTGACCTCGGGCATGCTCGCCTGGTTCAGCGCCTGCTACCGCCCCGATCCCCAGAATTGGCGTGCCTCGCCCATCGTGGCCGCGTTTGCGGGGATGCCGGCCGCGGTCGTGACGACGGCGAGCCTCGATCCAGTGCGCGACCAGGGACGGGCCTATGCCAGCGCGCTCGTCGAAGCGGGCGTGCCGGTCGCCTTCCACGAAGCACAGGGCAATATCCACGGCTTCACGTCGTTCCGGCGCGCGATACCGTCATCGCAGGCAGACCTTGAGGTCGCTCTCGATGCTCTGGCAAATCTGCTGGCACGCCGGCGCATCGGGTAGCGTCCCCCAGCTTTGTAATGGCCTTCGGCAGCGAACCGTCAGGAACATGCGCGTTGACGTCTATGCGTGTAGACGTTACATCTATGCGTGTAGACGGAGATTCGAGCATGTCCGAAAGGATCACGGAGGCCGAGCAGGTCGTATTGGAGGCTCTGTGGGATAGCGCGCCGGCAACGGCCGCGCAGATTACGGAGCGCGTCTATCCCAAGCGTCAGTGGAACGGGCAGACGGTGAAGACAATCCTCGCGCGGCTGATCCACAAAGGCGCGATCGAGGCGGAAGCGGACGGACGGCGCTTCCTCTATCGACCGCTGATCGATCGTGCGGCGTTGGTTGAAACCGAAGCACAGCATCTCCTCGATCGCCTTTTCGACGGGAAGGCCGCTCCGCTCGTCGCGCATCTCGTCAGGCGGGCCGAACTCAGCGCGAAGGATGCCGAAGATATCGAGCATCTGCTGCAGGCGCTCAAGCGATGAGCGCGTGGTTGGCAACGTCGCTTGCGGCGTCCAGCGTTCTGATGCTCGTGGTCCTGATGCTGCGGAATGTCGTGCGGAGCCGTTTCGGTGCGCGGGCCGCCTACTTCTTGTGGGTGCTTCCGCTGGCCCGGATGCTGACGCCCCCTCTGCCCGGAGCGGCGATGCCAGCCCGGCCGACAATCGATGCGTTGCCGCTCTGGACCGGATCCGCGCTCGATGTTGCCGGGTTCGGACCAGCGGCTCCGGCAAACCCCGCGATGGCCAGTCATTCACCCGGTTTGGCGAGTTTGCTGCTGCTCTGCTGGGCTACCGGTGCCGTGCTGTTCCTGCTCCGGCAGCTGGCCTGCTATCATCGCTTTCTCGGTGTGGCCCAAGGCGGCGCCCGGGAGTTCACGCGTGCAAGAGGCATCTCGGTGTTGTTGAGCACGACGGTACCTGGCGCCTGTTCGACCGGCCTGCTCCGGCGGCGTATTTTCCTGCCTGCCGATCTGACGGTATCGTTTACGCGCGAACAGGTCCGCCTCGTGCTGGCGCACGAAACGGCGCATCATGTGCGACGCGACATATGGGCTAACACCGTCGCATTGCTGATCGTCGCGGTCCATTGGTTCAATCCCCTTGCGCATCTGGCCTATCGGGCGTTCCGCACCGATCAGGAACTGGCCTGCGACGAGACCGTGCTGGCGCACGAAAGCGAGGATGCGTTGCATCCCTATGGGCTGGCACTGGTCCGGGCGGCGACCAATGCTCCACACACGGCCGCGTGCCTGCTGGGATCGGTGGACCATGTCAAAATGCGCCTGTCGCAGATGGCCCGGCCGATGGTGCCCCTCCCCGCGCGCATGACGGGATTGGGCGTGACACTTGCCCTGACCGTCGCCGGCGTGGCGCTCACCGCCTCGACGTTCGCCGCGGAACCGAGCCCGGCGATACCAGCCCTCTTCCCACGGGCAGCTATCGCGCCGACGGCTGTAAGCGTCCCGGCGCCAGAACTCCGTCAGCCGGCTCCTTCTCCGCTGGTCGGCCGCGCAACAGCACGAATGCAGTCCGTCGACGCCGCCGCCGCACCACAAGTCGACAGGGAAGTAGGGAAAATCCTGGCCACGGGACGGGAAACCTTGCGTGCCGCGTGCGGCATCCATAGCCGGATCGAAAACATAGACGCGCCCGGCGTGGACATCGGACCAGGTTCCGGTCTCGCCTATCGTTGCGAAGCCCCCGACGCCATGCGGGCCACATCGCAACGGCTGAAGAATGATGCCGTGAGCCGGATTACCGCGCTGAACCTGAGCGCCGCCGAGAAGACGCGGACTCTGGCGATGATCGAAAGCGGCTTTACCCGGATAGAACAGGACTTCCTGCCCGAAGCAACCGGCTGACCTTCGTCCGGCCCCCGTCGGGGTCTGGATACCGTTCCATCGTGAAAGGATATGAATTGCGCTTTGCAATCATGCCGCTGCTCGCCCTGAGCACGGCACTCCCGCTCCACGCCCAAACCCCGCCCGGCAACAGCGCTCCGCGACTGACGGCGATCGTCGATCCAATCCCGGCGGCCGCCGACAGAAATTTCGAAGGGGTCATCACGCTCGACGTCGATGCATCGCTTATCACGCGTGGGATCGTCGAAGTACAGGAACGCGTGCCCGTCACGAGACCCGGCCCGATCTACCTCCTCTACCCCAAATGGATTCCTGGCGACCATCGCCCATCCGGGTCCATCGACCGGCTCGCGGGCCTCCAGATCACCGCCAACGGAAAGAAGCTCGGCTGGCGTCGCGATACCGTCGATGCGTCTGCGTTCCGGGTGGATGTGCCGGCGGGTGTCACCGTGCTGACCATCGAGTTCCAGTACCTCTCGGCACCGTCGAGCCTGTTCACGCCGCAGATGCTCAGATGGTCTTCCCTTCTCCTCTATCCGGCAGGCTATTTCGTCCGGGACATCGCCGTGCAGGCGGCACTGCGCTTGCCAGACGGCTGGACCGGCGCGAGCGCTCTTTCGAGCGGACCGATCGGTTCAACGGCGTCCTTCGATACCGTACCGCTCGACACGCTGGTCGACAGTCCCGTCCTCACCGGCCGACACATCAAGAGCCTGGATCTCGGCGCCAACGTGTCGCTTGCTGCGGCCGGCGAGAAGGAAGAGCAGCTCACCGTTTCGCCGAAGCAGCTGGAGGGACTTCGATCACTGGTCGAACAGGCGGATCGACTGTTCGGCGCCCGCCACTTCGATCGGTATGCATTCCTCGTCAGCATATCGGCGCGCAACGGCGGCACGGGTGTCGAGCATCATCGCAGCTCCGAGAACTATGAGGATGACGCTTTCTTCACGTCGCCGGACGAAAACCCCGACGCGCAGACGATCCTCCCACACGAATATGCGCATAGCTGGAACGGTAAGTTCAGAAGGCCTGCGGATCTCTGGACGCCGGACTATCGCACACCGATGCAGGATGACCTGCTCTGGGTCTATGAGGGGCAGACCAGCTTCTGGGAATCGGTGCTGGCCGCGCGCTCGGGGCTTCTGTCGCGAGAGATGATACTCGGTCGGTTCGCGTCTCTCGCAGCCACCTACATGGAAGCGCAACCGGGCAGCCGTTGGCGATCTCTCCAGGACACGACGGCCGAGCCTCTCATCTTCCGTGGCTCCAGCCCGTCGCCCAGCTGGCAGCGGGATTTCGATTTCTACACGGAAGCGGCGCTACTCTGGCTCGACGTGGACCAACTCATTCGTGAGCAGAGCGCCGGGAAACGCTCGCTCGACGATTTTGCCCGTGCCTTTTTCGGTCCGAGAGACGGCGATTGGGGCGAAGTGACCTATGATTTCGATGATGTCGTCGCCGCGCTCAACGCGGTCGCGCGCCATGACTGGGGCAGCTTTCTTCGCCGGCATCTCGAGCAGACCGATGGGACTGCACCCGTCGACTGGATCGACCGGGGAGGATATCGTCTCGTCTGGCGCGATCGGCCGAACTCCTATGACCTGGCTGTCGACAAGGCCGATGGCATTACCGACTATACCCACTCGATCGGATTGACGCTCGGCGCCGGCAACAAGGTCGCATCCGTGCTTTGGGACGGGCCAGCCTTCAAGGCAGGCTTGTCACCGCGAACGACGTTGGTTTCCGTCAATGGAGTGCCATACAGCATACAGGTGCTGGAGGATGCGATCCGCAGCGCCGCGTCGACGAGGCAGCCGATTGTCCTGGGAGCGAAGGACGAAGACGGCGAACACGACTTCTCGATCGAGTGGACCGGCGGCCTGCGTTACCCGTGGCTTGAAAAGGCGGTGAAGGGGATAGCACCGCTTGACCGGACGCTATCACCCCTACCCCGCTGACTTCGCGCCCCGGTCGACCAGCCGGTGGGCGGGTTGCCCACCGTCCGCCGATCAGTTGCGGCCAGCCATCACGCCGCCATCGACGTCGTGGATAGCGCCCGTCGTCCAGCTCGCTTTGTCGGAGAGCAGGAAGGCGACATGCTCGGCGACGTCTTCGGCACGGCCGACGCGGCCGATCGGGTGGAAGGCGTCGAACGCGCCCGTCAGGGTTTCCTCGATCTGCGCGGGATCGATGAACGCGGCATAGATCGGGGTCACCACCACGGCCGGGGCAACGGCATTGACGCGGATATTCTTGTCCGAGAGTTCCATCGCGAGGTGCTGGGTGAAGGCGTGGAGCCCCGCCTTCGCCATGGAGTAGGCCGAGGACGGCGTCGCTTTGACCGCCTGGCGTGCCCACATCGAGCCGATGTTGACGATTGCGCCGCGGCCGTTCGCGGCCATATTGCGGGCGACCGCCTGGGTGATGAAGAATATCGCCCGATTGATGCCGGCATAGACATCATAGTCACCAGCCTCATGGTCCAGAAACGGCTTTGGGAGGAAGTAGCCAGCGGCGTTTACGAGTTTGACGATCGCGCGGGTCTCGACCGCGATGTGGGCGATCAGCCGCTCGACCGCCTTAGGGTTGTGGAGGTCCGCAGCGAAGACCTCCGTTTTACCCCCGGCCAGCTCGATCTCGTGGCGGGCAGCCTCGAGCTTCCCCGGATCGCGCGCCACAAGCACGACGGTCAGGCCTTGGGCCGCAAGGAGCTTGGCAGTCGCCAGTCCCATCCCGCTCGAGCCGCCTACGACATAGGCCAACCGGACAACGTTATTCGCAGCCATGATTTCAACTCCATACGTCTATCTAACGTTAGATAGACGTATGCGATCTTGCTCATGGACGGTCAATTATCTATCTAACGTTAGATAGAGGAAAACTGTTATGCGAGAAACTATACTTGACGTGACCGAACGGCGCGTCCGCCTGGCAGGCTATAATGGCTTCAGTTTCCGCGATGTCGCAGCCGACGCCGGCATCAAGAGCTCGAGCGTTCACTACCACTTCCCGGGGAAGGAGTTGCTCGTCGACGCGATCGCCGAACGCTATACAGAGCGCGCCCGGGAATGGCTTGGCGACCAGGCTGAGGGGAGCGCCGACGCGGCCGTCGAGCGGGTCGCCGCCCTTTTCCTCAAAGCCAATGAAACCGACGACCTGATGTGTTTGTGCGGGCTCCTGGGCGCGGAGAGCGGTGGTCTTCCGCCCGTTCTGCGCCCGCGAGTCTCCGCGTTCTTCACGCTGCTGATTGACTGGCTCGATACCGCGCTGACGGAAAGCGGCACGCGCCTCACGGCGCGCGAGGTCGTAGCCCAGCTCGAGGGAGGATTGATGATGAGCCGTACGCTGGAGGACCCGGCGCTCTTGCGGGATCTCGTGGCACGGCTCTCCGAGCGCGCCAAAGACTGATCGCGCCTCTTCCGGTCACTCGCGCACCATCACACTTCCCTCGTCTGCCGATGCGGCTGCAACAGGGGCGTCAGTGCCAGCATGACCGCGGCGACGCCGGCCAACATGCAGAGGGGTAGCGCGAAACTTCCGGTCGCATCGCGCAATACCCCAACCGAAAACGGTCCGCTCGCGGCGATCAGGTACCCGATCGTCAGAACGAACGCGTTCCAGGCATTGGCTTCCTCAGGTTCGTGAGTGTTGTCGAGCGGAAGGGTCATGCCCAGCGTGAAGGCACCGCCGAGACCGATCGCGAGGACCGGGACGGCAAGGAAGGGGAAACGGGTGGGTGCGGCCGCCAGGAGGACGAAACCGGCAAACGCCAGAATCCCCGACAGTGCAAGAAGGAGTCGGCGATCCTCGTTACGACTGAGCGCGCCGAATACCGGGTTCGCCAGGGTGAAGGCGACGGTGAAGCTCGCCAGCACGAGACCAGAGCTGGTCGCACCGAACCCGTCTTCCCGGAACAGGGGAGCCAGCCAGGTGATGCAGGCGTAGAATAGGAAATTCTGGCAGGCGAAGAATAGCGCCACGAGCCATGCCGTCCGATTGCCGACAGGCAGGGGAAATCGCTTCGACGACGTCCGCGACAAGCGCTCGGGTCGATCGTGCCGTGCCACGAAGAACCACGCCGAGAGTGCGACGATACCGAGTACGCTCCAAAGTCCGGATGCCACCCTCCATCCGCCCGTCGTCGCGGCGATCGGTCCCGTTATGGCGGCGGAGACGGTGCTGCCCAGGGATAAAGCGGTGGCATAGATCCCCATGGCGAAGGCGGCACGGGCCGGAAAGCTTGCCTTGATGAATCCGGCGATGAGGGCCCCGGCGACGGCGATCCCCGCGCCGACGCCCGCTGTCGCCAGGAGCAGCCAGGCGGTCGAGGGCGCAAAGGCCCGCCCGAGCGTCGCAGCGAACAGCAGCGCCAGAGCCCCGAGGATGACCCGGTCGCGTCCCAGGCGACGCGCAAGCCAGGGAGTTGGAAGCGCCAACGCACCCATCAGCAGGTCGGGGATCGCTGTGAGAAGGGACGCGATCGTGTGGGAAAGCCCGAATTCCTCGCGGATCAACGGTAATATGGGCCCGGTCGAAACGATGCCTGGCCGCAGGTCTATGGCGACCAGGACGATGCAGGTCATCGCGATCGGGAATGCGATATCCATTCCCGCACGGTCAGCGGCAACCGAAAGCGGCGAGGTTTGGGGGATCGGCGCCGCCTGGAGCAGCGAGGCTCTCACCGGACGTGTGGGCTTGGACCGGATCGACATCGCTCGTCCCGCTCTTCACTTCTTGGCCGGCTTGCGGAAGCGCAGCGTCATCCGATCGCTCTCGCCGATCGCGTCATAATGCGCGCGCTGCTCGGCCGTCAGCGCCGGGCGATTGGGCAAGACACTCAGGCGCCCCGGGGGCAGGGTCCAGACGCCGAAGGGATAGTCCTTGGTATCAGCGGGGTTCGCGTTCAGTTCCGAGGTCGCCTCGAGTTCGAAGCCCGCCTTGCGAACGGTCGCGACCACCACGGACGTGGGCACATAGCCGGTGAAGGGTTCGCCGGTCAGTCTGGGATTGATCTGAGGGTCGGCGCGATGCTCCTCGACGGCCAGAATGCCGCCCGGTTTCAGCGCCCGGTAGATGTCGCGCAGGACCTTGTCGGCATAGCCATCATGGATCCAGTTGTGGATCTCGCGCGTGCTGAAGACGATATCGACGCTGTTGGGCGGAAGCTTCAATCCGCCCCCGCTGAACTCCGCATAGCGCACCTTACCGTATCGAGCCGCGTTGGGCGGTGTGGCGCCCGGCTTCGCACCCGGCAGATTGGGGTCGGAAAGATCCGCACCCCAGGGGTTCGAAGGTACCGCTACACCAGCGATATAGGTGCCGCCGGTCTGGGCAAGATAGGGCGCGATGATCTCCGCATAATATCCACCCTCGGGCTGGATATCGAGGACGGTCTGGCCCGGCTTCAGCCCCCAGAAGGTCAGGCTCTCGACCGGTCGGCGATACTGGTCGCGCGCCTTATCCTTGGCGCTTCGGTCGGGCGCGGCGACGGTTGCGACCAGCATCGCATCTGGGCTCGTCGACTGACCGGCCACGGTCGCGACCGGAGGGAAAGCCAGGGCGCAGGCGACCGGTATGAGCAGGGGAACGAGGCGCATATGCGAATCCTTTCGAAGCATCGGCGCCGAAGGCTCTCGCCCCCTGCCGCTTGTCCCGGATCATCGAGCAGCCGCGGCGGGATGATAATGTCGAAAATCGGCAATTCTTCGTTGCGGTGCCTGCTGACGAGCAATGCCTGAGATCGTCGGCCGAACTGCTAGTCACGCTCCAGCCAGAATAGCTCGCCGCTTGGCTCGTGGAGAAAACAGGCAGCATCGATCAGACGGAGCCCCTGTCCTGACTTCAACATCCAGTGGCGAGCGCCGATCTGGGTGCGTACCCCACGACGGGTGGCGATGGTCGCCAGATAGCGATACTCGATGGCGGTGAACGCCGACCCGTCCTCGCCCTTCACTGCGCAACGCCGCAGTTCCTTGCGTTCGGGTCCGGCATCCGCCACCGGCGGCATCAGAATGGGCGCGTCGGAAGAAATTTGCCGTTCAACGTGATGACGACGCGCTCTCCACCTTCCCGGTCCTCTTCCCGACCGACGGTCATCTTGAAGTTGATCGCGCTCATGATCCCGTCGCCGAAGCGTTCATGGATCAATGCCTTCAGCGTCGTTCCATAGACCTGCACGATCTCGTGGAAGCGATAGATGGTGGGGTCGGTCGGCGGCTGCACCGACAGACTACCGCGCATCGGAATCGCCTGGAGATCAAGCGCGGCTTGATCAGGCAATCCGAGCTTCTCGACGACGCGGGTCGCCACGTCTTCGGGAAGCGGATGCTGGCCAAGCAGGGCGGCAGTCACGAACTCGGTGCTGATCCCGGTTCCCTCGGCGATATCGTCCCAACTCAAACCCTTGGCGCGCTTGGCCTCCAGGGTGGCCTCCGCGAGGTTTGCCCGCGCTTCGGGCGAGATATGCGTGTGTATCATCGCTGGTCTCCTTTGACGCGCTCAGGCGGCGGCGTGGGTCTGCTCGAGCTGATCGACGGTCTCGGCCGTGGTCCAGATGGCGTGAGCCAGGAACCGGAAGTTGATCAGGGCCGCAAGATAGCCGTCGCCCTCCGGCAAGCGTGGCCCGGCCGTTGCGTCACGCACCACCACCACCTCGAAGCCCTGCTCAACGAGCTCGCGCAGGTGCGATTCCACGCAGAGATTGGCTGCCATGCCGGCGAGGATGACCTGGGAGACGCCACGCTTGCGCAGCTGGAGCGAAAGGTCATTGCTCTCGGGGCCATAAACCTTGTGCGGTGACGCGATGATCGTGTCGCCATCGAGAATATGGTCTTTGAACGCAGGCAGGAAGTCGGCGCCGCTATTCTCGAAGCCGTCCAGCGATAGTGGCCCCTTTCGCCCGAACATCCCGATCCCGTGCATTACCTTCTCGAGCGGACCACCGAACCTCCAGGCGTGATCGGTCGGATAGTAATAATGAGGCGAGACAGCGACGGTGATGCCTGCAGCCTTGGCGGCCTCGAACAGCTGCCGCAGATGATCGACAGTGCCGTTCTCGGTGATGCTCTCGCCGAAATAGGGCCAGCTCACCCCCTCCGGGCTCAGAAAGTCGATCTGGGGGTCGACGACGACAAGGGCCACCTTCGTATGATCAAGCGCAAACCCGGTGGCGGGCAGCACAGGGTCAGTCGGGTCGGCATAGAGCGGATTGCCGATGTTCACGTCATCCAGAGCCATGGAATCCTCCTGTCTCGCTGTTCGATCAAGTGGTCTTCGGGCGTTTCGGGAGAAAGACCGAGAGAAGCGCCTCGAACCGGGCGAAAGCGGTGGGGCCGCGCTCGACCTTGGCCCGCATCACGGCACCCTCGAAGGCTTCCACCAGCACTGCGGCGAGCGCTGCCGGCTCCAGCCCGGATTGCAGCGTCCCGTCCGCCTGAGCACCCTCAAGGCACGCGGCAAGAGCTGCATCCCAACGGCGAAGCAGCAGGGCGGCACGCTCGCGCACCGGGTCGCTGGTGTTGCCGAGCTCGAGCGCAAGATTGCCGATCAGGCACCCCGGACCAAACCCGGTGTCGGCGTGCATCTGGGAGAGCCCACGAAAAAAAGCTCTCACCCTATCGGCCGGATTGAGGCGCCGGTCGTCGAGCCTGGCCAGATGGTCGCGCTCGATCTCTTCCCAATAGGCGTCCAGAATCGCGAGTCCGAACCCCTCTTTTGTCGCGAAGTAATTGTAGAAGGATCCCTTGGGCACGCCGGCTGCGGTCGCAACGTCCTGCACGCCGGTCGCATGAAAGCCCTGGCGGCGGACGAGATCTCCGCCGGTTCCAACCAGGCGGGCATGGGTCTGTGGATTCGCTGGTCTTGCCATGAGATAATAGATAACCAGTCGCTTTATCAGCGTCAAGCGGGATTCTGAGCGCTTGTCGGGCGCCGCACCTGTGACGCCGGAAATTCTTCTGGCGGCGTAACTCAGCGAGGCGTCCCGGCGAACCCATGATTGTCGCCGCCCCTGATCCCCGCACGGCGACAATGCCGTCCCCTCGTGCCCGGTTGCTCCTGGACGTGGCACGAGGACAGACGGCCTGTGAAACGGTGCCGGGCGGCCCCCCTGTCGCCCGGCACCGCGAGCTACATCGCACCGCCGTCCGGATTTCTTCACTAACCGCGATAATGATTTTCCCATAAGCCCGATTATCATCGGATTGGCATCAACTATCGTCGCAGCAACCACCTCACAAAGCTGGAAGCCGACGAAATGAAGAATGTCCCTGGATCATCGCCGACCGGATCATCCACATGGTCTGCCCTGACTTGCATTGCGCTTCTCCTGGTCTCCGGCGCGACCGTGGCGGCGCGGGCCCGGGCGGCACCGAGCACGCACCAAGGATCCCTCGGCGCGTCCGATCGGCAGCGCGACGCGCACCTCGCCGCGGCGCTCTCCTCGACCGTGCGCACCGCCGCCGATCGCGCGCGCGACCATGATCGCCACCCCTACGAGACGCTGCGCTTCTGGGGTCTGCGCCCCGGGATGACGGTCGTCGATCTGCAGCCCGAGGGCGGCTACTGGACCCGTATCCTGGCGCCTTATCTCGCCAGGACCCGCGGCATCTATATCGCGGGCGTCCCGGATCTCGGAAACGACCGGTGGCGGAACCTGCTGGTCGGAGGGAATGGCGGCGATGAACCCAGCCGAGCCGCTTTTGCTCGCCTGGGGCCCATCCGTTATGCGACCTTTGGGCCGCGATCCGGCTTGCTGGCGAGACCGGGAAGCGTCGACCTGGTCCTCGCCTCCCGCGAAGTGCATCAGTGGCTGCACGAGCGTTATGCCGACAAGGGTTTCCGCGACGTCTATCGCGCGCTGAAGCCGGGAGGCATCCTCGCGATCGAGGAACATCGCGCTGAGCCGCAGATCGATCCGGTCCTGACCGGAGATCCATTCACTGGCTATGTCCCGACCAGGGTCGTGATCGCCGCTGCGACGAAAGCCGGCTTCGTGCTCGACGCATCGTCCGAGATCAACGCCAATCCCACGGACATCAAGACTTACCCCCTGGGTGTCTGGACACTCAAGCCCACCCAGCTCAGCGAAATTCCAGGTCAGCCGACCGTGAGCGCGGCGGACCGGGTCCGTTTCGACGCGATTGGCGAGAGCGACCGCATGACGCTGCGTTTTCGCAAGCCCCTTTCCCCTGCCCCCGCAACCCGCGGCTGACACGTCACGCTTTGCTGGCACTCAACTCTGGAGACTTTAGATGAACACGATCCATCAAGGCCCGGCGTTGTTGCCGGCCGGCCGGACCTTCTTTGGCCATCCGCTCGGACTCGGCCCCCTCTCGTTCGCCGGTTCGTTCGAGCGCTTCGCTTATTATGGCATGCAGTCGCTGCTTGTGCTCTACATGACGCACTGGCTGCTTCAGCCCGATCATGTCGGGCAGGTCTGGGGCCTTGCCGCTCTCGAGCGCTTGCTCGGCAACGGTGATATGCACCAGTCGCCGCAAAAGCTCGCCTCCTACATCTTCGGGCTCTACGCGGGGCTCGCTTATCTCACGCCGATCATCGGCGGCGCGATCGCGGATCGCTGGGTCGGCAAGACCCGCGCCGTGGTCGCCGGGGCAGTCATGATGACGATCGGCCATATCCTGATGGCGTTCGATCGTACCTTTCTGCTCGCGCTTCTCTTCCTGCTGCTGGGGCTCGGCGCGTTCCGCAGCAATCACGCCGGGCAGATCGGCGCCTTGTATCGGGCCGGCGACGAACGCCGCTCGGACGGTTTTCAGCTCTACATGTTCGGTGTCCAGATCGCCGGTATCCTGGCGCCGCTTGTCTGCGGAAGCCTCGGCCAGGATGTCGCGTGGCGGTGGGGATTCACTGCCGCCGGCGTCGGCATGACGATCGGTCTGATCATCTACGTGGCGGGCCTTGGGACCATCCCGGTGAACTCGCCCGCGCGCGCCGGCAATCAGCCTGTCCAGCTCACGAAGCATGATGTGCGCAACATCGCCATCCTCATCCTTCTCCTGCCGGTGCTTACCATAACCCAGATCGGCAACCAGCAGACCTTCAACGCCTATCTGATCTGGGGCGAGGCCAATTACGACCTGATGCTGTTCGGGCACATGCTGCCAATCACCTGGCTCTTGTCCTTCGGGGCGGTGATCAGCACCGTGGTGATGGGTCTCTCGGTCGCCTTCTGGCGCGCTTGGGGTCGCCGGCGGCCCGAGCCCAGCGAATTGGCCAAGCTCACGATCGGTGCAGCATTCTCGGCGCTCGCGCCGCTCGCGCTGGCGATCGCGACAAAGAACGCCGGGGCTCCGCACCAGGTAGCCCTGGGGTGGGCTCTGGCCTTCCACATCCTCAACAATATCGGCTTCGCCCACAGCCTGCCCGTCGCGCTTGCGCTATACTCGCGCATGGCGCCGCGTGGCACCTGCGGGACCATGATCGCGCTCTGCTATCTCCACCTCTTCGCCGCAAACCTCCTCGTTGGTTGGCTGGGTGCGATGTATGAGCCGAGCTCGGCCGTATCCTTCTGGCTACTGCATTCGGGCCTGATCGCCGGAGCTGCAATTGTTTTGCTCGGCGTGTGGCTGGTACTGGGCGGCCAATTTGCGGCCGGGCCGCAGAAACTCACCGATCGCGCCACCACCATTCGCGATTCGCTCGAGGCGATCGCAGAATGAAGCCTCTGGACGGGAGCCAAGAACCCCACTCCCCGCCTGGTGGAGCATCCGTGGACCTACGGTTTCGTGATCCGCCGGCGAAGTTCGGCCAAAGGTGCCCGATCGTCAAAGCGCGTGCCGCCCTGCGCGTCCATCCCGACGCCGAGTTGCCGGAAAAGATCGCTCAGGTCCGTATCGATAGGCTGCTCGGCAAACCGGACATAGAGATCCTGCAGGGAGCGCGTTCCGGCCGCCATGTCACCGACCGCCATCAGCTGCTCGGGCGACCACTCGACCGTGTTTCCGCCGCTCTCACGGTTGATGCGCTGCAGGGCATTGCGCAGGGAATATCTCCCGCCGCTGTCCTGGTAGATTGCGATGTCGGCGAGCAGCCAGAAGGTTGCGCCGCCCCAGTAGAGCCGGCCCCAGGCGCGGGTTCCGTCCATTCCCGGGTCGTCGGCCTTGGGCGTGCCCTTGGGCATGCCGAGGATCGACTCCCGCCACACCTCCTCGACAGGCAGTTCGCCGACCAGCGCCCGGGCGATCGGTTCGACATAGGTCGCATTGCCCTCCTGGAGCCACAGCGCTCGGCGAGGAAGGTTCGGGAGGGCTGTGTGGACCATCTCATGGACCAGCACCCAATCGCGATGGAAGGCGGTCGCATCGGCCGCTACGCCGACATGAATCCGGGTCGCGGTGCCGGCATAGCCGAACGTCGTTGCATGGCCGACGTGATCGCCGGGCTCGGCAATCACCAATAGCCCATAGTCCTTGACCGGATAACGGCCGAAATAGGCGGTTACCGCAGCGACCGCGGTGCGTACCCAGGAGACCACGCGATCGCGATCGAGGCCGGGTGCTCCATCGGCAAACACGAGGTTGATCGTGCCGGCTCCGACACGGAGGATCTGACCCGGCTGGCGCCGCAGGGCGCCATACATGTCGTCCGGATCGTCATAGCTCGGTGCCGCGATCGCGCCCGCGAGCGAAGTGATCCCGAACGCAGCAGCGCCGAGACCCATGACCGCGGCACGCCGGTCGAGACGCAGCACGGTCAGCGCAGCGGCGTGGCGGCGAAACTGCGCAGCTGAGCGCCGTCGGTAATGCCGACGATGCGGCCGACCTCCTTGTTGCCCTTGTAAGCGATGAGGGTGCTCTGCTTGGTGATGCCGAGCACCTTCTTCTCCGCCGTCTGGTTGTCATAGTCGAGCCGGAGGATAGTGAGGTTCTTGTAGGCCGGATCGGTCGAGAGCTTGTCGATCGTCGGAGCCTGCGCACGACAGGTCGGGCACCAGGGCGCGAAGGCATCGACCAGCACCGGTTTGCCCGCCGCCTGCGCAGCCTTGAGCGCGCCGAGGCTGAAAGGCTGGACCGGCTGTGCCTGAAGAGGCGCCGCGATAACAGCCAGCGCTGCAATGGGGAGGAATCGAACGAGGGACATGGATCTGCTTTCCTGTTGCGTGGAACCGTTACCGCTGGTTCGTTTCCGATGGCCGCATGGTTACGCGGGCCTCACAAGATGTTAGCGGCTACCAGCGCCGCCCGCCGCGTCCCTCCCGAAGGAAGACGAGGTCAGGTCGGCCGGGGCACGCGGACCGACAACGTCGGACGCCGATGGGGCGAGCCTGGGCTTGCCCGTCAAAGGCCAGCCATGGACCCCATCATGGTTCCCGCGACGGACACCGCGCCGATCACCAGCATCGCGACCAACGCAACGCCGGAGCCCAGAAACGGCAGCGCCGCGGAAAGAACGGGACGGTAGGATTGAGCGTACATAATCTGTCTCCAGTGCTTGAATGTCGATACCCAGAGATCCGCTCGCGAGGGCTGTACAGTTACAGATGCCCCCAAAAAGAGACCAAGCCGGCAACAAATAATCTGGTCGAGGCAAAGTCGCGACATGGCTCGTAACCGGGAAGGCGACACGATCGTATTGCCGTTGGATCTGGACCGGAGACGTTGATGAACAAGATCAAGACGGCTGATACCCTCGACGCGCCGGATCGTGGTCTTTTCCTTGTCGGCTTTGTCGCCGGAAGCGACGGCCCCTGGCGGATCGAGAGCATTTCCCCCGTGATCGGAGACAGTCTTCCGAAGGCCACGCACCTGAGCATCCGCGAGGCGGATACCACGATCACGGACGATGCGAGCTGGGTCTTGCGTGGCACCACCAGCAATGGACGCTATGTCCATCAAACCGAGCAGCAGCGGCTGCTGGACCGACAGGAAGGTCTCGGCCGCGATCGAGCTACGCGGGCGGCGCTGATCCCGATCCTCAAGGCGAAGGCGTGGTGGGACTTTGCACAGGACGAGCGCCGGCAGATATTCGAAGAGCAATCATCGCATATCGCCATCGGCATCGAGTACCTGCCCGCGATCGCTCGCCGCCTCTTCCACTGCAGGGACCTGGGTGGGCCGTTCGACTTCCTGACCTGGTTCGAATACGCGCCCGAGCACGTCACCGGCTTCGAAATGCTGGTGGAGCGGCTGCGCAGTACCAGGGAATGGACGTTCGTCGAGCGTGAAGTCGATATTCGCCTGATCCGGGAGTGATGGCACGCATCGTAAGGTGCACCATCGACGCCGTTTAGCGTTCGATGAAGACGCCCGGACGCTCGCGCGTATCGACGCGCAGTTCGAAGATATCGGGCCGGGAATAATGACCCGCCGTGTCGAGATAGAGCCTGCCTTCCGCGAGCCTATCGAGGTCGATCGCGGCATGTAGCGTCCTTGAATCGCCAGGTTCGGCGGCTGCGATCAGCGACGTATCGGGCGCGATCACAGCGCTGGCACCGGACTTGAGCAATTGGTGGTCGGAAGGGATCGATTCCAGCAGGCTTCGGGCAGCCTCCTCGCGCACGCCGAGGCTATCGAAGCCGTCCAGTACTTCATTGCGAGCAAGCACCGTCCCGGCCGCGGCGACAAAGCACTGCCCCTCGAAAGCATAGTGACGGCTGGCGAGCAAATGGAGTTCGGTGACGGCCGGCCACAACGCGAAATGGAGAACCTCACCCTCGTTGTGCCGCGCAGCGCGAGCCAGCGGCATCCAATGCTCCCAGCAGATGAGCGCGCCAAAGGGGCCGAAGTCACTTGGCCAGGGACGAAAATTGCTTCCGTCCGCGGCCGCCCAGACCAGGCGCTCATTGTGAGTGGGCATGATTTTTCGGTGGACATCCCGACCACCCTCCGGGGTGAGACGCAAGGCGGTGTTGAAGATGCTGGCGCCGCGACGTTCCTGGATACCCATCACGATCTCGACCGAGAGTTCAACCGCAAGGTCGGCTAGGCGTCCGATCTCGGGTCCGTCGAGCGTGGGACAGTTGGCATAGAGAAGCCGAAAGAGGATTTCGGCTGGACGATGACCCCACAGAGCGGAGCCCGGGGCCTCGTCCAACCAGACAGGATAGCCAGGTAGCCACGCCTCGGGGAAGACGATCAAGCTGGCGCCGTCTGCCTTGGCGGCGCGGACGAGTTGCTCAGCTTTTTCGACACTTGCCGCAAGATTGAGAAAAACCGGCGCCTGCTGAACGATCGCAATTGGGATACCAGCCATTTCTCACTCACCCTCCCTGCTATGTACAGCATCGCAACACGTCCGCGACCCTCACGCTGAACTCGCAATGCTTCTACGTTCGATGGGATGGCCCGGATCGTTACGAAGCAAACTCCTGCGTAACCGAATGGCGGGTCGCTTCGAATAGGTAACTGACTCGCGGCGTGGAGGCCCGTCGGTCGAGTGTTCGACGGAGCAATTCATGAATACCGAAATGTTGATTGCGGAGCTTGCCAGCGACCTGCACCCGGTGCCGGCCGGCAGTTCTCGTGCCCACCTGCGCAAGGGGCTGATCTCTGGTGCCGCCATCGCCGCTGCCGCGGTGGTGCTCTGGCCGTCTCTTGGGATTCGCCATGATCTTGGCGAGGCGATGTCGACTGGCATTTTCTGGGTGAAGCTACTCTATAGCGGCTCGCTGGTGTATCTGGGTTTCCAGGCGCTTGATCGTCTTAGCCGGCCGGACTCACGGCCGGTGCATTGGGCGAGGCTGTTCGCCGTTCCGCTCGTCATGCTCGCTGCCATCACCCTGCTCCGGCTGGGCGCAGCGCCAGCCGACAATGGCGAGGCATTCTGGATGGGGTCGAGTTGGGCGCAGTGCCCGCTCTATGTCGCCGGGCTTTCGGCGCCCGTGTTCTTCGGGCTGCTTTGGAGCCTTTCGCGACTGGCTCCGACCCAGCTTGGGGCGGCAGGCGCGGCCGCCGGGCTTGTCGCGGGCGGCACGGCCGCCACGGTTTATGCGCTGCACTGCACCGAGAGTTCGCCCGGCTTCGTCCTTCTCTGGTACTCGTTGGGGCTCGGCGTAGCGTCACTGATCGGCGCGGCGATCGGTCGAAAAGTGCTCCGGTGGTGAAGCAAGGGGGCCGCCATGTGGGCGGCCTCCTGCCGGATGTGGAATTCATATCAACTTTGGGAGTGACACATGGGGAAGGTCTTCGCGCGTTCGATGCTCGCAGGATTGATGGCGGTTGCGGTCCTCTCGGGGCCTGCGTTGCATGCCAATGACGCCGCGAGGCAGACGGCTGCGGACCCGGCCCTCCGGAGTGCAATCGATGCCAAATTGCGCCCGGCCGGCGATCGCGCACGAGATCGCTTTCGGCATCCGTATGAAACGCTGCAATTCTGGGGCGTCAAACCGGGGCTGACGATCGTAGATCTCCAACCGGAGGGTGGATATTGGACGGAAATCCTTGCGCCCTATCTGGCGAAGGCCGGAGGCACCTATATCGCCGGCGTGGCCGATCTCGATGACCCCAAGGTTCCAGGCGGCCTCAAGGTCGATCGCCGGCGCTTCGAGACGAAGCATGCGGATGCCTCCATTTATGGCAATATCCGCTACGCCGCTTTTGGCGCAATTTCGGGGCCGCTCGCACCGCCGAATTCGGTCGATGTGATCATCTCGGCCCGAGAAATCCACAACTGGATCCATCTCGGCTTCAGTGACAAGGCGATGAGGGACATCTTCACCGCGCTGAAGCCAGGCGGATTTTTCGCTGTCGAGGAGCATCGCGCCGAACCGAAGACGGCCGAACTAACCGGGCCGGGCCAGTTCACCGGCTATGTCGCGACACAGACCGTCATCGACGCCGCGACGAAGGCCGGGTTTATTCTCGATGGTTCCTCTGAGATCAACGCCAATCCCAAGGACAGCAAGGACTATCCCTTCGGCGTCTGGACATTGCCGCCGGCGCGGTTGAGCGCGGGGCCGGGCCATCCGTTTCTGAGCGACAAGGAGCGCGCGCGCTATGACGCGATCGGCGAAAGCGACAGGATGACGTTGCGTTTTCGCAAGCCGGTCTGAGCCAGCAGATTTTCCGGGGGCATGTAACCCAAGCACCAGGCAGAACGAACCTGCCAGTGTGCCGGGCCGGACACTCCCCCCAATGGCCGACCCGGTACGCCGCTCAGGAGTATATTCGTGTCGAAAGAGACTATAGCGCCATTTCAGGGTTTTGGACTGGGTTTGCGCATCCCGCACTTCCAGAATTTTCTGAATGAGGCGGTTCCGGTCGATTTCGTCGAGATCATCTCCGAAAACTTCATGGTTGCCGGCGGGCGCCCGCTCCATGTGCTCGACCAGGTGCGCGAACGTTGGCCGGTCGCGATGCACGGCGTATCGATGTCGATCGGATCGGCGGATGGCGTCCGCCCCGACTATCTCGAGCGTTTGAAGACCCTCGCCGATCGTGTGGACCCGCTATGGGTCTCGGATCATCTGAGCTGGTCGCGGATCGAGCACGTCAATTCCCACGATCTGCTTCCGCTTCCATTCACCGAGGAGGCGCTCGACACGGTCTGCGCGAACATCCACCATGTGCAGGACGTCCTGGAACGTCCCCTGGTTCTCGAAAATCCGTCGACCTATCTGACCTTCGCCGATGATCAGATGCCGGAGTGGGCATTCCTCACTGAAATGACCCGTCGGACCGGCTGCTACCTGCTGCTCGACGTGAACAACATCTATGTCAGCGGCACCAACAACGGGTTCGACCCCTATGAGTATCTTGCGGGTGTCCCCGCGGACCGCGTCCGGCAAGTTCACCTCGCCGGTCACAGCCAGGGCCGCCATCGCTTGATCGATACCCATGACCAGCCAGTTCCCGATCTCGT
Source organism: Novosphingobium sp. TCA1 (assembly GCF_009811895.1). Classification (NCBI taxonomy): domain Bacteria; kingdom Pseudomonadati; phylum Pseudomonadota; class Alphaproteobacteria; order Sphingomonadales; family Sphingomonadaceae; genus Novosphingobium; species Novosphingobium sp. TCA1. Next base: position 33,339 of record NZ_BLJH01000035.1, read on the forward strand.
CTGGGAGCTGTTCGGACGGATATATCCCCGCCTCGGGCCGGTCGCGACGATGATCGAGCGAGACGACAAGATCCCGCCGCTGGCGGACCTGCTGGCCGAGCTCGACATAGCGCGCGGAATCGCAACGCGCGTGGCGGAGGCGGCATGAGCCTGCTTGATCTGCAGCGTGGCTTCATCGGCTTCCTGCTCGACCAGCCGAGCGAGATTCCGGTTGCGGTCGACGGTGATGCGGGACCGGGTCTCGCTGTTTACCACAACGCCTATAGCGCGCAGCTCGTCGATTGCCTCAAGGACAGCTACGAGCGTCTCTGGGCGTGGCTCGGCGACGAACGGTTCGAGCAAGCCGCGCGCCACCACATCGCCCAGCATCCTCCCCATAGCTGGACGCTGCGTGATTATGGCGGGGGTTTTTCCGACACGATCAACGCGCTCTATCCTGGGGACATCGAGGTCGGTGAGATAGCTGCGCTCGATTGGGCTTTGCGCCGGGCGTTCGACGGTCCGAACGCGGTCGCCTTCGACCCCCAGCGCCTTTCCGATGTCGATTGGGAGGATGCCGTCATCGATTTCGTGCCGACACTCGACCTCCTGCCCGTCAAGACGAATTGCGGTGCCATCTGGAACGCGATCGCGGCCGGCGAGGACGTTCCTCCCGCCGAGATGCTACCCGAACCGGCATGGATCCGTGTGTGGCGCGTAGACTTGCAGCCGCATTTTGCGACCATCGAACAGACCGAGATGGGGGCGATTCAGCTCGCCGTGTCTGGCCTGAGCTTCGCGCGCCTGTGTGACCGCCTGGCCGAAGAGAACGGCCTCGAAAGCGCGGTAGAAGCTGCCGGGGGATATCTTGCCTCCTGGCTTCAGGACGGGCTGATCGCCAACATTCGATAAATCACCCGAACCGGTTGTCCACACCGCCGACCAAGGAGGCCAACATGATCCGTTTCTATTTTCACCCCACCCCCAATCCCGCCAAGGTCGCGCTGCTGCTCGAGGAAGCCGGGCTCGAATATGAGCTGGTTCCCGTGGACACGAGCAAGGGAGAGCAGCACCTTCCAGCCTATCTCGCTATCAACCCTAACGGCAAGGTTCCGGCGATCGTCGACACCGATGGGCCAGGCGGCAGGGAAGTCCGCGTGTTCGATTCGAACGCGATCCTGCTTTACCTGGCGGAAAAGGTGGGCAACTTCCTCGGTGACCCGGCGGACCGGGCCGAGTTGCTGTCCTGGCTGTTCTTCGTCTCCTCGGGTCTCGGGCCCTTCTCGGGGCAGGCCGTTCACTTCCAGCGCGCCGCGCCTTCGGGACTCGATTACGCCGTCAACCGCTACCGGCGCGAGGCGGACCGCCATTACGAAGTGCTGGACGTGCATCTCGCCGACCGCCGCTTCATCGTCGGTGAATATTACACGATCGTGGACATGGCGGCATGGGGTTGGATCGACCGGGCGCAGTTCGTCCTGCCGGGCGCCGAAAATCCCCTGGCGGCCTATCCCAACATCGAACGGTGGTTCGCCGACATCAATGCGCGGGTAGCTGCGGAACGTGCCCGCAAGGTGGGCACCGACCACGCGTTCAAGAGGGAGTTCGACGAGGAGACCAAGAGGGCTCTCTTCCCTTCTAACTACCCGAAGGAAGCGTGAGGAAGAGACAATGGATATCGAAGGCAAGCGCGTTCTGATTACAGGCGGCACAAGCGGCATCGGTCTCGCCACGGCACGGGCGCTTGCCGCTCGCGGCGCCCGATTGGTGGTGACTGGACGCCGGCGGAATGCGGTCGACGAGGCGGTGGCGTCGCTGCGCCTGGCGGGCGCCGAAGCAAGTGGCGTATCCGCGGACGTTTCGACCGAGGAGGGCCGCACTGCGACCCTCCTCGGCGCGACCCGCTCGCTCGGCGGCCTCGACATTTTGATCAACAATGCCGGCGCCGTGCGGGCCGGCCGTCTCACCGATATGCGTGAGGACGAGATCCGCACGATGGTCGAGGTCGATCTCGTCGCTCCGATCCTTCTCACGCGTGCGGCCTTGCCTGCCCTCAAGGATGGCGCTGGTGGCATGGTGGTGAACGTCACCTCCGCGATCGCGTTGATAGCCATGCCCTTCTATGCGACCTACGCGGCCGTGAAGGCTGGCCTTTCCAGCTTCAGCGAGTCCCTTCGCCGCGAACTCAACGGCGAGGGTGTCCGCGTTCTTACCGTCTATCCCAGCGGGACCGACACGCCGATGATGGCCACCAACAGAGCCGGTCCGGATGTCGGTTTCTCCTTGGAACCGGCGGAGCATGTGGCCGATGCCATCGTCGCCGGCATCGCGTCCGACGCGATTGAGGTGATCCGGGGAGGGCCGGAGCGTCAGGCCCTGATCGATCTCAACCGGAAAGACCCGCTGGCCGTCGATGCGCGCTTCCTGTCGATCAAATCGGCGTTCGAGGAGGGTGTGAAATCACACTCCGCGCTGTAGCCGGAAGTCAGTCTACCCCATTCGCGAAATGCAGTTTAGCCGTATCGAGGAAGGTTCGCACATTGGGCGAGCTTCGGCGGCTTGCCTGGAACACGAGGTTCACCGGCACCGGTGGCGGCTCAAGCTCGGCCAATACGGGCCTCAGCCGGCCTGCCGCGACGTCCTCGGCGACCTGGTAGGACAGCGTCCGGACGATACCCAATCCGGCGCGAGCGGCCGCGATCGCTGCGTCCGCGCTATTGACCGTGAGCCGCGGCGCGATGCGAATGGTGGGTTTACCGGTCGCGCCAAAGCGCCATTCGCTATTTGCGCCGGCGAGCTGGTCGAACGAGATCAGAACATGCTCGTGGAGTTCGGTTGCTGACTTGGGCTCTCCATGCTGTGCGAGATAGGCGTCACCTCAAGGTTTGTTCGCCAGACAACGATTTCTCGGACATAAGCGGAACATGGG
>NZ_BLJH01000036.1:0-31160 GCF_009811895.1 Novosphingobium sp. TCA1
TCCCCGCTTTCTTGCGATGGGGGAACAAGCTGTCCGTCTCTGTTGGCGACCGTAGCAACCAAGCGGTCCGCTGCGGTGAGAGGCCCTCTAAGACCACCCCATGATTCGGTCAACACGCTAATTTCAAAAAAATGACTTCTTTCAAAAAAACCACAGTTTACCGCGGGGTTCACTCTCCTGTGGACGTCCGATCTCCCGGATTCCGCCATCGCCGATCCATCGGGAGGCTGGTCACGCATCGCCCAATCACGATAAGCCTTTCGGGACAGGAGGGCCGGACCTTGGACATCGAAGGCGAAGATATCAGCGGCGAGGATATCCTGCCCCTGCTTCACAGACCCGACGGGCAGCGCCTGGCGGACAGCCTGATCGGCGCGGGCTTCTATATGGACGATCCCGAGGCGATAGCGACGATCATCGCAGTCGATCCCCGCAGCCGGGCCGTTCGGGTCGAAACGCCAGGCGGCCAATCGCGAAACCTTCCCTTCGCGTCCGGCTATGTCCTGCTAACCCCCGCCCTTGTCTCGGCGATAGCCTTCCTGCGCACGCCTGCCGACGAGGAGCGTGACAGGATGCGCCGCAAGATCGCCGCATTCGGCTTCCGCTCGAAAATCGAGGACGACGAACTGCCCGGCCTGCTGGCTGCGGTCGAGGCTGCCCATGCCTATCGGCTGCCGTGGCGGGAGGAACGCTTCGAAGGCCTGCGTCTGGTCCGCAAGTACGGCTCTGCGCGGGAGGAGGCGAAACTGCTCACCGCGTGGCTTGAAGGGGCTGACGATCCTCCGCCCGGCGATATGGTCATCGCGCTGGTTTCGGCACTGCGCGAAACCGGGCATCCGATCGAGGCGCTCGCCCGAACCGACCTGGTAACGCGCAAGGCCAACGGCCTCGACCGCAAGGAAACCTGCATCCTCCTCACCCAGCGTGGCGCGCTCTGGCTTGACCGCTACGAACTGGAGCACGATCCCGAATTTCTCGACCGGGCCCGGCAATGCGCCAAGCGAAGCTGGGCGATCGAACCGGGCGAGGAATGCAGCATGCTCTACAACCGCATTCGCAAGCTGGAAGGCTGACAGAGACGGCTGCGGATTACCCAGCCTTCATATCGGCAACTCCGTCGTCGCCTTGATTTCGGACAGGGCGACGATAGAGTTGAGTTCCTGCACCCCGGGAAGCTGGGAAAGCTTCTCGAAGAAGAACTTTTCGTAAGCCTCGATGTCGGCGGCGACGACGCGGATCAGGAAGTCGATCGAGCCCATCAGCACATAGCAGTCCAGCACCTCGGGAAATTCCCGGATCTTGGCGGAGAACTCGTCGAGATTGGCGCGGCCGTGGGCGTTGAGTTTCACCTGGGCAAAGACATGCGCATCGAGACCCACTTTCTTGCGGTCCACCAGCGCGACCCGGCGCTTGATGTAGCCTTCGCGCTCCAGTCGGTCGATCCGGCGCCAGCAGGGCGAGGAAGACAGCCCCACCCGCTCGGCGATCTGCGCCGTGGTCTGGCTCGCGTCGCGCTGCAATTCGCGGAGAATCTTCAGCTCATAAGGGTCGAGATCGGTCATTTTTTTCTCATATCATGATTTTCACGGTCAGTCTTGCTCGCAAATTCGCCTTCGGGCTCGAAATGAGGTGAGAATGCCCCCGCCTCACCTGCAATAATCGCCTCGGCAATCACGCCATCCTGACTGGAGTTCGAAAATGGTCGCCCGCGCCAGCCGCATGACGCCGCCGATGGAATATGTCCGTCTCTACGACGAAGCAGCCGGTCTAGACGGGGTGATCGCGATTCACTCGACCGCGCGCGGGCCCGCTGCCGGTGGCTGCCGGTTCTGGACCTACCCCGACGAGAGCGCCGCCATGGCCGATGCCGTGCGCCTTGCCGAAGGCATGAGCTACAAGAACGCCATGGCCGAACTGCCCTTCGGCGGCGGCAAGGCCGTGCTGCGCCGCCCGGCCGGAGCGTTCGACCGCGCCGCGCTGTTCGAAGCCTTCGGCCAGGCGGTGGAGCGTCTCGAAGGTCGCTACGTCACGGCCGAGGACGTCGGCACCAGCGTGGCCGACATGGAACTGGTGGCCCGTCATACCAGCCATGTCGCCGGTCGCACCGCCCTTGCCGGCCGCGCCGGCGGCGATCCTTCGCCCTGGACCGCGCTCGGCGTGTTCGAAGCCATGCGCGCGGCCGCCGCGTTCCAGTCCGGCAGCACGCTTTCCAGCATGACCGTCGCGGTGCTGGGTGTCGGCAATGTCGGCGCGCACTTGTGCGACCTTCTGGCCGAAGCCGGTGCGCAGCTGGTCGTCGCTGACATCGACCCGGCCCGCTGCGCCCGCATGGCCGAGGTCCACGGCGCCCGCGTGGTCGCGATCGACGAGATCGCCGGTGTCGCCGCCGATATCTTCGCGCCTTGCGCACTGGGCGGCGCGCTTGATGTCGCCACGGTCGGCGCGCTTCGCGCGAAGCTCGTCTGCGGCGCGGCGAACAACCAGCTTGCCGGAGAGGAAATCGCCGGCCTGCTGCTTGAACGCGGCGTGACTTACGTTCCCGACTATGTCGCCAATGCGGGCGGGATCATCAATGTCGCGGCCGAATACCTGCAAGAAAGCGCCGACGAAGTACGCCAGCGCGTGGTGCAGATCGGCCCGCGCGTCGCGGCCGTGCTTGAGGAAGCCGCGCGCGACGGCCTTGCCCCGTCGGTCGTGGCGGATCGTACCGCCGAGCGCCTGATGCAGGAGCGCGTGGCCGAACCGGCCTGATCGCCCCGGATCCCCGAGAGCGCCGTCCCGGACATCACCCGGGGCGGCGCTTTCGATTCATGCCCTTACCCCACGCAGGGAACCTCGAATTCCGTCGCCACGATCCGGTCGCGCCCGCTGACCTTGCTGAGATAGAGCTGCTTGTCCGCTTCGGCGATCCAGCGCTCCGGGTTGGTTTCGCCCGAGCACCGCGCCGAAGCGACGCCGACGCTGACCGTGACGCAGGGGCTGACTTTCGAGGATTCGTGCGGGATCTGCAGCGCATTGACCTGGCGCCGGATCTCTTCCGCCACTTGCCGCGCCGTGGCCGGATCGGCGCCGGGCAGGATGCAGACGAATTCCTCTCCGCCATAGCGCGCGGTTACAGCCGTCATCCGCCGCAGCGCCCTGTTGAGCGAGGCCGCGATCATCACGATGCAGCGATCCCCCGCGACATGGCCGTAAGTGTCGTTGAACTGCTTGAAGAAATCGATGTCGAGCATGATCACCGAGAGCCAGTCCCCGGTCCGGCACAGGCGCACCCATTCGCCTTCCAGCGTCCGCTCCAGCTGGCGGCGGTTGCTGAGGCCGGTGAGCGCGTCGGTCACGGCCAGTTCCGCCAGCTTGTCGCGCAGGCGCTTCAGCTCGACATGGTTGCCCACCCGCGCGCGCAGGATGGCGGGCTGGATCGGCTTGGCCACATAGTCGATCGCGCCGAGCGAAAGCCCGCGCATCTCGTCCTCGCTGTCGCCCAGGCCGGTCATGAAGATCACCGGCACATCCGCCAGCACGGGATCGACCTTGAGCTGGCGGCATACCTCGAACCCGTCGAGGCCGGGCAGCATGATATCGAGCAGGATCAAGTCGGGATCGACCGAACGCGCCGTATCGATCGCCTCCTCGCCCGACGTAGCAAAGCAGACGTCGTAATCGTCCTCCAGCACGGCATTCATGATTTCGATATTGGCCACATCGTCATCGACGACGAGAATGGTCGCTTTGGTCACGAAGGAATTCCTTGAGAGACGGAGGCTTCCGGGGCTCCAGCCATGTCATGCACAGTCATATCACCCAGCAGGGCCAGGGCGCTAACGTAGTCCAGCCGCTGCAAGGCCTGATGCAGAGGGTGGGCGGCGCGTTCGGCAGGGTCCAGACCCATGACTTTCGCCAGCCGGTCGAATTCAGTGCGCGCACCCAGGCTCCTGCGCAGCAACAGCGCCCGCAGGTTCTCCCGCTCTTCCTCGAAGCGCGTCGCGGCGAAGACACTGTCAGCAGGAACGGGCGAGACATCGGTTGTCGGCACTTCCGGTTCCACTTCGGCCAGACACCGCGCCGCAGCCACGGCCCGTTCCAGTTCCGGTTCGAGCACGGCGATAGCCGCTTCGGCCGAGGCGGAATCTTCCTTCGCCAGCAGCTGTTCCACGTCCGCCGCACGGGCCTGAAGCGCGCGCAGTTCTAGCGAGCCCGCCACGCCCTTGAGGCTGTGCGCGAGGCGGCGCGCATCGGCGACCTCGCCCGCCGCGATCCGGTCCCGGATGTCCTGCCCCGCCGCGCCATAGGTCACCGCGAAACTGAGGATCAGCTTGCGCAGGAGGCTGGCCTTGCCGTTCACCCGCTTCAGGGCTTCGGCCACATCGAACGGCCCCAGCCGTTCTGGCAGTTCACCGGCCCCGGACACGCGCTCAAGGACGACCGCAGGCTGCGGCGAAGCCTGAACCTCCGGCAAGCAGCCTTCGCGCGCGGGCTTCAGCCAGCGATTGAGCGTCAGGATCAGTTGCCGCGGATCGACCGGCTTGGCGACATGATCGTTCATCCCGACATCGAGGCAGCGCTGGCGCTCCGCCTCGAAGGCGTGGGCGGTGATGGCGATGACGGGCAGTTCCTCGATCGGCCAAGTCCGGCGGATGATCGTCGTCGCCTCGATCCCGTCCATCTCGGGCATCTGCACGTCCATCAGCACACCGGCATAGGCCCGGCCGTTCTGCTCCACTTTCTCGCAGGCGATGCGGCCGTTCTCGGCGCTGTCGACCACCAGCCCGGCATGGGTGAGCAGTTCGGTCGCGATCTCGCGGTTGATCTCGTTATCCTCGACCAGCAGCACGCGCAGACCGCGCAGCGGCGGATCGACCAGGCCTTCCGCCGTCGCCATCTCGGATTCCGGCGACCTCGGCAAGGCGACAGACTCCTCTGCGACATTATCGGGCAGAGCGGCGGAGGGAAGCACCACAGCCTCCGACTGCTGACGCGCCTCGGCAAAGAGCGAGGTGATCGTCTCCAACAGGGCGTGCGGCTCGATCGGCTTGGTGAGAAAGGCGGAAACGCCCGCCTCGCCTGCCTCGGCCGCCATTTCGTCCACCGAATAGGCGGTGACGATCAGCGTGACGGGCGAAGGCGCGCCGTGCTGCATGTGGCGAAGGCGGCGCACCGCCTCCATGCCGTCCATTCCCGGCATCTTCCAGTCGAGCAGGACGAGATCGTAGGGCGCCTGATCCTGTGCCGCGCTGCCGAATGCCGCCACGGCTTCCTCGCCCGAGGCCACGAGGTCCACTCCCATATCCCAGCCTTCGAAGATCTCCTCCACCAACTGGCGGGCGGCGGCATTGTCGTCCGCCGCCAGCACGCGCAGCGCGCGGATATGGGCGGCCGGTACGTTGCCCTCGCCCGATGCCCTGCCGGTGGCGAAGCGCATGCGACAGGTGAACGTACTGCCCAGACCCGGCGCGCTATCGACCCGGATGTCCCCGTCCATCTGCTCCACGATCTGCCGGCAGATCGCCAGCCCCAGCCCGGTGCCGCCGAAGCGCCGCGTGGTGGAATTGTCGCCCTGGGAGAAGGACCGGAACAGGCCCGCCTGCTGCTCGGCGCTCATGCCGATGCCATGATCCCGCACGGCCAGCGCCACTTCCACCATTTCATCACCGGACGAGAGCAAGTCTGCCGTGATCGTCACCGCGCCGCGATCGGAAAACTTCACGGCATTGCTGAGCAGGTTGAGCACGACTTGCGAGAAACGCAGTTCGTCGCCCACCACGCTGACCGGAAGCCGGTGATCGGTCTGCAGGACAATCTGCACGCCCTTGCCCGCCGCTTCCACCGAAAGCAGCTGGATCTGCCCGGCGATCGCCGCGCGAAGATCGAAAGGCCGCGCTTCGAGCGTGAGCTTGCCCGCCTCGTTCTTCGAATAGTCGAGAATATCGTTGATCAGCCGCAGCAGGGAGCCGCCCGCACTGCCGATCCGCTCGACATAGCCGCGCTGCCGCTCGTCCAACCGGGTACGCGACATGAGGTGGCAGAAGCCGAGGATCGCGTTCATCGGCGTGCGGATCTCGTGGCTCATATTGGCCAGGAACATGCTTTTCGCCCGCGTCGCGTCTTCCGCCTCGCGCGTGCGTTCCTCCAGCGCGGCGTTCTTGGCGACGATCTCCTCGCTCATCCGTGCGCTCTGCGCGAAACTGGCGAGCAGCATGTTGTTCAGCCAGATCAGCACGCCGGTCTGGAAGGCGACGATCGTGGCATGGAGCAGGACCCGCTCCAGATTGCCCGCGCCGGGAAACACCGCATAGGGCAGCAGATAGAGCAGCAGCAGATGGTGCGCGGCGATGGCGGCGGCGGCGACGAGGATCGCGGCCCGGTCGAGCCAGGCGATCGTCAGCGCCAGCATCGCGAAGAAGTACATGTGCATGTCCATCTGCCACGGATGCCCGCGCAGAAGGAACAGCAGCATGGCCGGCTCCGCCATGAGCGCCACGGCCGAAAGATAGCGCGTGGCGGGCGCGCTGCCGAAGCGCCTCCAGGTGAGGTGATAGGCCCCGGCGACGACGGCCGCCGCCAGTCCGGCATGCAGTGCCGAAAGACCCATCGCCTGCGCCACGGCCGCCTGAAGCAGGACATGGCCCCAGAGCAGGGGCACGAGGAAATGGCCGAAACGGGCCCGCAACCGGTCCAGCGCGGCGTTCATGACAGGGCCTCGACCGTTTCGGAGCAGCCCGGGGCCAGCGGCGCGGGCTCGACCAGCCAGGCCCCGGCGGCGCGGAGCCGCGCCGGGAAAGCGGCATCCGTGGAGGAGGCGAAGACCACGTTGCCGAAATTGCCCCCGCGCACGAGCGTGCCGTTCACCGAACGAACGAGGGCGATCGTGCGACCCTGCGTCCAGCCCGGCGGCGTCACCACCACGAACGTGTCGTCCGTGGCATTGCTCCAGATCGACGAGAGAAGCAGCGCGAGCAGCCCGGCCGCAAGCAGGCAGGCCGCAGGCACAAGATCGCGCGCACGGAAGGCCTCTGCTTTCCCGCCGGACGGCTGCGCCGCGTCATGGACATCCTGACTTCGCACTTCACGGTTTTTCGATCGCAAGCTTGTCCCCCCGGACCAAAGCGATAGCGTTATGCTCTTCAGGTATTGTTTTAGTAAATCTTTCTCAAGTCAGCTTTGCGTATTCGCGATCAACCGAACGTTGCATTCGATTGTACAGAAAAGAAATCGATTTTCTTTATCGAAGCGGCAGGGCTTCGCGCGCTTTTGCGAGGTCGATGGGGGTTTTCACGCGCGGCGCGGCTTCCGGCAAGGCGCGGTCCCAGGCCTGCGATTCGGCTGCGACTTCGCGGTGGCTCGCACGGTTGCGGCCCTGGCGCTTGGCGTCATAGAGCGCGCGGTCGGCAACTGCGGACAGGGCCTCCAGTTCGACGGCGCCCCCGGCGTGCGTCGCGCAGCCGACGCTCAGGGTGCCGCCGTCGCCGCGCCCACCAACGCGCGCGAAACCGCTACAGAGTGCCTTGGCCAGAGTCAGGGCCGCAAACGTATCCGTTTTCGGCAGGAGGACCGCGAACTCGTCTCCACCCAGCCGCCCCCACACGGCGTGGCGGGGGAGCGTGGAATTGAGAAAGACGCCCAGCGCCACCAGCAGGCGGTCGCCCTCGGGGTGACCGTAGCCGTCGTTGATCTGCTTGAAATGATCGATGTCGAGCAGCAGCAGCGCATCCGGTCCCGCTTCTTCCGCCAAGGCCGCGCAGGCGCGCGCTTCGAAACCGCGGCGGTTGAGCAGGCCGGTCAGCGGATCGTGCTCGGCCAGACGCACGATGCTGCGCTCGCGCCGCTGGCGCAGGGCCACGACGATCGACAGCGCCAGCGCCACTTCCATCATGATCCCCTCGAACAGCGAGATCGAGATCATCAGCCCGCTATAGTTCGAAAGGCTGATGAAGGCGCCGGGAACGAACGCCGTGAGCGTCTTGAACAGGTAGAACCCGCCGTGGCCGAGGAAGGCATAGGCCAGCAGGGTGGAATCCGGGTTGCGATGCCCCCGCAGCCCGCCCAGCATCTGCGCCGACTTGAGCGAAAGCACCGCCACGAGCAGCGCGTTCATCAACGAAAGGATCTGGGTGCGCGAAGCGCCGTCGGGAATTGCCAGCATCAGCCCCCATGCGGGCAGTACCAGACACCAGGCCGGAGAGATCCGGCGGCTGAGAAAGGCCGTCGTGCCGAACAGGAAAGCCAGGTGTGCCAGCACCAGCAGGCCGTTGGCCAGCCAGACCCCGGCGATGAAGAAGCCCGCCTCGCGCAGGGGCGTGATCGCGCAGCCTACGACGATCGCGGCAAAGCCCGCGCTCCAGTAGGCCAGCGATCGCTCGCGCAGAAGGTGCCATTCGAAAAGCAGGAACGCCGACGCCACGAAGGCGACGGCGTTCGTCATGAACAGCATTGTACGGGGTTCGATGATCATGGAGGAGATTCGCGCTGGATAGGACAGCGGCTTGGTTAACGATCGTTTGTAAACAAACCGTTCAACCTCTCCGACGACACGGCGCCGAGCCCTGTTCCGGCCCGGCCCTCAAGCCTTTCATTTGGCGGCCGATTTCGCCCGCTGGCGCAGTTGCTCGCTGAGATATTCCAGCAGCGGGCCTTCGAACTTCGGGTTGATCACCAGGAAATGGCGGCGCCGGTCGTGCTCGTCCGGCAGGCGGCACAGGACGCTTTCGCCCACCAGGCGGCGGACCAGCCGCAAGGCCGTGCTCATCGGCGCGCCGGAGGCGATGCAGGCACTGGATACCGAAACACGGCGCCCTTCGATCTTCGCCAGCAGCAGGTCGAGCAGCATTTCCCAAGCGGGATCACCGAAGAGTTCGCCCCCGCCGATTTCGCGCCGCTTCATCTCCTTGCGCAAAAGCTCGCGGATATAGTCGGTCAATTGGGCCGCTTCCGGGATTGCCGGGATCTCGGCAGGCGGCGCGGGCCTGTCCGCCCCACGTTCGGGTTCGCGTTCCGGTTCGAGATCACCCGCGCGGAACTTGGGCTGCGCCGCCGGATCGTCCATCAGCATGGCCAGCCGTTGCAGTTCGGTGCTGAGACTGGACATCTTGCCGAGCAGCGTTTCACGCGCGTCGGGCGTCTGGCGCAGGCCCTTGATGCGCTGGAGGGCCTGGCGCAGATCGTTCTGGTTGATCGGCTTTTCCAGGAAATCGACCGCGGATGCCCGCATCGCGTCGATGGCGACATCCTTGCTGGCATAGCCGGTGGCCATGATGAACTGGAGCCGCAGGCCGCGCGCCTCGGCATTGCGGCCGAGGGCGTGGATCAGGGCGATGCCGTCCTGCTCTGGCATGTTGTAATCGACGATGGCGATCGAGATTTCGTTGGCCTCGAACAGGGCCATGGCCTCTTCGGGGCTGGTGGCGACGACCGGATCGTAGCCCATCAGCTTCAGGCTGAACGCGCATTCGCTGGCGAAATCCTCGTCGTCATCGACGATCAGGACGGGTTCCGGCAGGAGCGATTCGTCCGGCGACGGCTCCTCGTCCGCACCGGCCTGCGACTGCGATGCGTTGAGCATGGCTCCGAGGCGCGAACGCCAGCTTGGGTTCATTACGTTCATCGGCACATCCAACCCCGCCGAAGCGCGGGTTCCCCTTTCAGATTGACGGCAGAACCTGCTGCAGGCCCACGCAGAAGATGGCGACGGCGACAATCGCACCCGAATCGGGGCGACGCGCGGCCGTGCGGAATTGCTGTGCGGTTGCCACGACCAGCAGGGTCATGGCCGTGATCGCGATCATAGTCAGCGCGCCGAACGGGCCGAGCCAAGTGGCGCCGGCGGCCAGCAGCTTGATCTGACTACCGGTAAGCAGCCGCAGACCGAGACCCGCGCGCAGGCCTGCCACGCCGGCGGCCACCAGCAGCAGGCATCCGGCGCCTGCCAGCGCGGACCAGCCGAGCGCAGGGATGCCGCCGCCCAGCGCCGCGAAACTCAGGCCACCGGCCGCGATCACGAAATAGAGCAGATCGGGCGGGCGGCGCCCCTCCCACGGCATGATGACCGCAGGCAGGAGCAAAACAATCAGCAAGGCCAGATTGAAATAACTCAGACCAGCCATTCAGTATCCCCCATTGGTAACGACGACGCTGGCTTCCACGTTCGACGACGGCAGGGGAACGATCTTCCCATATTTCATTATTGGACTGCCGCCCATGTCATAGCTGACTTTTACTTTGAACGCACCCACGCCATCGGACGAAGCGGTTATTAAAGGCGTTGTATTGCCACCAAGAATACGTCCGTAGCCGTCTAACACCTGTCTTGCGCGTGTTTGCGCCAGTTCGATGCGTTCGCTGGTGGAAAGCCCGGCAACGGCAGCCCGCGCGCCTTCCGCCGCGGCCTGCCGCACACCGATCACGGCACTGAAATAGAGCGAATAGATGATGATCCCAAAGACAAGGGCCAGCAGCGCCGGAGCGAGGAAGACAAACTCCAGCGCCGCCATTCCGCGTTCGCATTTCAGCAGGTTCTGGGCCGATTTGCGCAAGATCACCTCTTAGCTCGTGAAGTTATCGATCATTAGCTGAAAGGCGCCGGTCAGACCGCCACTGAACGCTGTGCCGATGCTGCTAATTGCTCCCACAACAATCGCTCCCAATACCGCGTATTCCACGGCTGTAAGACCGCATTCGTCGCCAAGAAGACGACCGAAAAGCTTACGAATGGTGATCATGACTCAATACTCCCCAAATCCTCCGATTAAATTTCCGCAACCGCTTGGAGGTTCACGGGTGCGGTCTTCACAAAAACTAAATCAAAACAGGCACTCCGCAGCGCGCGCCGGTGGTCCAGACAGTGGCGCTGCCGACTTGTACGCCCAGCGCCGCCAGCACGTTCGTCAGCAGCGGATCGACCACGGTGCCCACCAGATTGGTCACCGGCCCGATCACGGCGGGCAGAACCGTATCCGTCACCGCATTCAGGCCGCTGGCTTCGAGCAGGTTGCAGGCGATCAGGCAGGTCCCGCCGATCTTCACCTGAACGTCGAGTCCCCCTGAACCGAGCAGGCTGGTCGTCAGGCTGCTCACGGTCTGGCCGAGCTGCACGGAATTGCCGACGGTCTGCCCGCTCGTCGGCGCCACAGGGGTTCCCGCACCGGGGCCGAAAGTCAGCATGGCATCGCTAGGCCCGCTGCCGGTGACCGGCTGCACTACCGCCCTGCCCTTCACCTGCGCCGAGACGAGGCTGCCGAGCAGTTCGTTGCCGAGCAGGTGAACGCTGAGGATATTGGCCTGCCTGATGTCGCTTGCGGCGAGCACCGGCAGCGACTTGTCCATCGCGTCGAACGCGGTATCGCCGATATAGGCATTGACCGCGCCCGAGCGGACCCGGACTTTGACCAGGGTGTCGCGCGCCTGCTCGGTGGAGCCGGAGCAATCGATTTCGCTGACTTCGGCCTGGGCCGCGCCGACATCGACGATCACGGGAAGATGCACGCTGACCGAGGCAATCGCCAGGTTGACGGGTAGGTCTATCATTACCCCGATGCGCAAGGCCGACGTGCCCGCCCGGGCTTCTCCGGCAGGGCCGAAGGCGAAGCGCGGGCGATCTCCCGCGCCGCTGGAGGTAAGGCCGATCTTCACCGTGCTGACCGGCACCAGCAGGCTCACCGCCTTGGACAAGTCGATGGCGGTCGGCCCGGACTGCACGGCGTAAGTGATCAGCGCATAGGCATTCATGCCCGCTCGCAGCGCAGGCTTTTCATCGGCCTCGCCCACCGGCATGTTCTTCCACACGCCCAGCCCGAACAGTCCGCCGAAAGGCACCTTGTAGCCATTGCCGACCTGCCGCGCGAAGACGCGAAGGGCCGCTGCGGTTTCGGGCGTGGCGGCGGCATCGGCGGCCGCCTCGGCAATGTCCTTCAGGCCGTGCGAGCGGTTCATCAGGTCGCCGTAAGTGCCAGAGAACCCCTCCTTCTCGGCAAGGGCATCGAAGAACAGCCCGGCATCGACATTGCCCTGCATCAGCCCGCGCACATCGGTACGGCCGAGCGAGATGGGGATGCCGAGCAGGCCGCCCAGCAACCCGTTGACCACCTGGACCAGCGGCGTGGTCACGGGATCGAGCAGGGGCGAGACGACCTTGGTGAGCACGTCCGACGTGACGCTGACGCCCGCCTCATCGATCCGCGCCGCCGAAGCCGTGGCGCCAAGGTCGGGGATCGGGCTCGATTCGCCCAGGATTCCGGTCAGGAAGCGGCGGGCAGGCTTGCCGGTGACGAGGCGGACGGCATTGGCATAGCCGTTGCCGGGGCAGCGGGTCATCGTCGGGTCGAAGCGCTGACCGGCGGTCTGGCCGATGTCCGCGCAATAGCGGCCGATCTCGACCGTCTTCAGCACCGAGGGATCGTAGCCGTTGCGCGTCAGGTAGTCTTCGGCGCGCGCCTTGGCCTGGTAGGGATTCATCGCGGCCGAAAGAGCGGCCGCTTCGGTCGCGGCGCGGAGGTCCCGGCCGCCCTGGTAATAGAGGCCCACATCCAGCGCCAGACCCGCCGCGCCCAGCAGCGACACGCCCAGCACCGCCACCATCGGCCCGATCACGCCGCTTTCGTCGTGGCCCAGATCGCGAAGCGGGCGGAGTTTCAGGGGGGTGCGGAGGCGCGCCACGGTCAGTTCCCGCGCAGTGCCGTTGCCGGAGGCGCGGCAAAAAGCGCGGCCTGCTCGTCGATCTGGGCGTGCAGGGCGGCCCTGGCCGAGGCATCGCGCAGGGTGGCCAGCAGCGCATCGGCCTCTCCGCGCCGTCCGGCCACCGTCAGCGCCAGCGCCAGATTGTTGCGCACCACCTCGTTGCCCGGCGCAAGGTCGCGCGCGGCCTTCAGCGCTTCCACGGCCTGCGCCGCTTCTCCGCCGCGCAGCAGCGCATAGCCGAGCGCATTGCTGGCCAGCGGATCGGCAGGGCTGGCCCGCAGCGCGGCGCGGTATTGCTCCGCCGCCGCCTGCCAGCTTCCCTGCGCGGCAAGGACATGACCGCGTACCGCCTGCGCCTCGGCGCTGCGGTCCGACGCGGGGATCTGCGCAAGGGCGGCGGCGGCCTGATCGGTCTGGCCCAGATCGAGCAGGCAATTTATGCGCAGGATGCGCGATTCCCTGTCGCCCGGATATTGCCGGTCGAAATCGTCGAGAAAGGCCAGTGCCGCGCGCTGGCGGCCATCCTTGCGGGCCTGCTGGATCAGCACGAGATAGAGCTGGCGGGTCGAGCCGGATGCCTCGGCTCCGAGAGCTTCGGCAGCCATGGCCCGGCCCGCCAGCGGGGGGGACACGAGAGAACCGCCGCCCAGCGACAGGGCAGCGAGAACGGCACAATACAGACGACGATCGGTCATCCCTTTACACTCCCCAAAGTGTCGAGAATGGCAGCGACCGGCGGGCCCGCGAGCACGATGAACAGCGCCGGCATGAAGAATACGAGCATCAGGATCACCATGCGCACGGTGATCGTGCCGATCGCCTCACGGGCACGGGCGACGCGGCGCTGGGAGAATTCGCGCACGAATTCGCGCAGGGCCGGAACCAGTTCCATGCCGTGGAACAGCGACTGACGGAACACGGTGGCCAGTTCGCGCGAACCCGTGACGGCCACGCGCGCGGCCCAGCGGTCGAAAGCGAGCTGATAATCCTGCCCCCGGTCGAGATCCTCCACCAGCATGGCCACGAGGCGGGCATGGTTGGGCACGGCCACCCGCTCCTCGCGGGCGATGCCGCGAAAGCACTGGTCGAGCGAGACGCCGCTTTCGAGCATCATCAGCATGAGGTCGAGCAGGAAGGGGAACTCGGCGGTAAGGATGCGCTCGCGCGATGCAGCGCGCATGCGCAGCGCATACTTGGCGCCGATATAGGTCAGGCCCGACAAGGCCAGCGTCGGGAACGGCGGGCTCAGCGGATTGCCGTTCACGACAAGACAGGTCAGCATCGAGGCCAGCGCCACGACGCCGGTCGCGGCCAGGCGCAGCCAGGCGAAGGCTTCCAGCGCGCCGGGTTCGAAATAGCCGGCCTTGCGCAGTTTCTGCTCGATTTCCTCGCGGTCCCGCCCGCGCACGACGAAAATGCGCGGCAGCGGGAAGCGCAAGGCGGCGGACGTGACGCTGCGCCTCGCCTGCCCGTCGATCCGCTGGCGCAGCCGGGCGTCGGCGTCGAGCATGCGCAGGCCCAGCACGACGAGCACGAGGCTGCCTGCGGCCAGCGCGAAAAGCAGGAGAGCGGTCAGCGGGGGCATCAGAACTCCAGCCTCAGCATGCGGCGGATGATCAGGATGCCGATCGCCTCCAGCCCGATCGCCATCATCGACAGCGACTGGCCGCGCGGATCCTTGACGAAGAAATCGAGATAGGCCGGGTTCATCAACACCAGACCGACCATCGCCAGGAGCGGCATGGCGATCAGCACCCGCGAGCTGACCCTGGCCTCCGACGTGGCGGCCACCAATTCACGGCGGATGCGGAGCCGCTCGCGCAGGATCTGGGCGAGGTTGGTGAAGACCGCGCCGATCGAGCCGCCGTAGCGCAAGTTGGTGCGGATGGCGGCGGCGATCATCGACACTTCGGGAACCTGGAGGCGATCCGCGAGCTGCTGCATCGTCTCCGCCACGGGCGCGCCCATCTCCAGCCGCCGCGCGGCCGTGTCGAAGAAGGAGCGCACCACCGGCGAAGCGTCCGCAAGGGCGCGGGAAAGTGCCTGGGAGAGCGAATTGCCCACCGCCTGAAGCTGGCGCACACCATCGAGATAGAGCGGCAGCGCCTCGGTCAGGGCGTCCACCCGCTTGCGGGCGCGCCCGCGCAGCCACGAGAGCGCCGCCATCGGCAGGCCGAGCAGCACCGCCAGCGCGAGAGCCGGTCCCGCCGCGAGCAGTACCGCCAGGACCAGCGCGAACCCGGCAGCGGCAAGGATGCGCACGGTCTGCACCGTCACTTCGAGCTGCGCCTGTGCCAGCAGCGGGGCGATGCGTTCGGGCACCGAGATCGCGGCAGCGGCCCGCGCAGGTGCCGTTCCCGGCGCGCTCAGCCCGGCCAGCCGCCGATCCACGGCGGCAAGGCCGCGCGCCCGCTCGCTCAGCAGCGCGAAGGCCACCGCGCCCAGGATCAGCAGGGCCAGGATCAGATAGGCCGCGCCTTTCACCATCCTGCCGATACTCCCCGAAGGGTACTGGTCGCCGGATAGTCCTTGAGCCGGGCGGCGTGATAGGGGCGCGGCGACAGCGTCTGGAACGTGCCTTCGCCCGTCATCGGCGGCTGCTCGTCGAAGCGGAAAAGTTCGTTCAGCGTGAAGGCCTCGCCTTCGGTGCCGGTCACTTCGCTGATCGAGGTGACGCGGCGCACGCCGCTGGAAAGGCGCTGGATATTGACGATGACGTGGATGCTGTTGGCCACGAAGCGCCGCACCGCGCGCACGTCGTTCTGCTGCCCCGCGAAGCCCAGCAGCATTTCGAGGCGGGCCAGTGCGTCGCGCGGCGAATTGCCGTGGAGCGTCGCCATCGAGCCGTCGTGGCCGGTGGACATGGCCTGGAGCATCTCCACCGCCTCCACCCCGCGCACTTCGCCCAGGATGATGCGGTCGGGCCGCATGCGCAGGGCATTGCGGAGGAGATCGCGCGCGCTCACCTCGCGGCTGCCGTCCACGCTGGGCGGGCGGGTTTCCAGCCGCACGACATGGTCCTGACAGAGTTGCAGCTCGGCGGCGTCCTCGATGGTGACGAGGCGCTCGCGGTTGCTGATGCAGCCGGACAGCACGTTGAGCAGGGTCGACTTGCCCGCGCCGGTGCCGCCGCAGATCAGGACGTTGAGCCGCGAGCGCACGGCGGCGGCAAGGTAGGTCGCCATGGCCGCGCTCATCACCCCGCCCGCCACGCAGTCGTCGAGGGTCAGGGCCTGGAGGCGGAACTTGCGGATCGAGACCAGCGGGCCGTCCAGCGCGATCGGTGGGATGACGATGTTCACGCGCGATCCGTCCGCCAGGCGGGCGTCGCAGAACGGCGTCGCCTCGTCCACGCGGCGACCGATCGGGCCGACGATGCGCTGGATGATGTTCATGAGGTGCGCATCGTCGCGAAACCGCGTTTCCACGCGTTCCAGCAGGCCTGCGCGCTCGGCGTAGATCGTATGGGCGCCGTTGACGATGATATCGTCGATAGACCCGTCGCGCAGCAGCGGCGCGAGTGGGCCGAGGCCCACTACTTCGTCTTCCACGTCCTCGATCAGCAGGAGCCGCTCCGCGCTGTTGAGCGCCAGCTGGCCCCGGCGGCTGCGGCTGTTGATGACCTGCTCTATCTCGTGCCGCAAGGTTCGCTGGTCGAGCGATTCCGCCGTCACGCCCTGCGCCTCGAGCTGTTCGATGACCTGCTGGCAGGTGATCGCCTTGACCGCCTGATAGCTGTCGCTCATGCGCTGGGCGGAAGGCTGGGCCACCGCGGGCTTGCGGCGGCCTGCGGCGAAGCCCTCCTGCATTTCCTCGGTGGTCAGGAGGCTCATGCGCTGCGCTCCACCGAACGCAGGATGGCGCGGCGCATGCGGTCAAGGCTACTGCCGGCAAGCCCGCTGCCCGACCGTGCCGGAGCAGCGATATTGCAGGCGCGGCGCACCGCCTGGACATAAGGGCCGCTTTCACGGTCGAAGATCAGCGGACGGCCCGCGTTCAGGGCATTGGCCGCCCTCACCCGGTCGGTCGGCACGCCCATCACCGCCTCCACGCCCAGCACATCGGCCATGCGGCGACCGTCGAGCAGGATGCGCGGTTCATAGTCCCAGACCAGCAGGCGCATGCGCCCGGCGCTGGCGGTATCGAGCGCGATCTTGTCCAGCAGGCGGCGGCAGGCTTCCAGCTCGCGGATAGACTGGCTGCACACGATCTCGATCGCCTGCGCCTGCGAGGCCAGCTCGCGCAGCAGCCCGCCGTGGCGCAGGCTGCCCGCCGAGACCACCACTTGCGCGAAATTGGCGCGCAGCAACTGTATCAGGCCGACCACGTCGTTGGGGCCGACCCCGGCCGGTTCCGCGCCGGTGCCGCCGTCGAAGGTGAGCAGCGAAAGCCCGCTTGCCTCGTGCCGCGACAGCGCATCGGACAGCAGGCTGGTGTCCATGCGGTCGAGGTCGGCCACGGCCGAAGCGATGCCGTAGTCCACCTTGAGATCGAGATAGGCCTCGGCCGTGCTGGTGGGCAGGGTGAAGTCCACCAGCAGGGTCGGTGTCTGGTCCTGGCTATAGGCAAGCGCCATGTCGGTCGCCAGCATTGGCAGGGCCTCGCGGTCGTTGCCGAGCACGATGGTCAGCCGCCCCAGCCGCCCCTGGGTGGTGAGCGCGCTGTTCATCACCCGCGTCAGGATCTCGGAGACTTCCGCGCCTGCGGCCCCGCGCGGCAAGACGTCGGCCGCCCCCGCACGGATCGCCTGGAGCACTTGCCCGGCGTACATGTCCTCGGTGGCGACCACCACCGCGCGGCCCGGCGCCATCTGCGCCACTTCGCCGATCGCGGAGGACAGCGAACGTTCGGCCGGAACGGAGGCATGGTCGATCACGACGATGCCCGGCCCGTCGAGATCGCTGTGTTCCAGCGACTGGACCATGTCGACCGGGACATGTTCGCCCATGGCATCGGCAATGCGCTGGGCCAGGGTGCGGTCTACCGAAAGGAGGTGGATCTTGGGCATGTCAGGGCCTCACGACGCCAAAGGTTTTCACGGACTGCTCGACCCCGTCGTTGCCGACGATCATCTGGCCGAGACTGGGATCGGGATTGCCGGGCGGGCTTGGCAGGGCGACCGGGGTAGTGCCGGGCTCGACCAGCCGCGGCGTCGCCACGATGATCAGCTCCTGCCGCTCCTTCTGGTTCTGCTGGCGCTTGAAGAAGGCGCCCAGCACCGGAATGTCGCCCAGGAACGGAACCTTGTCCTTGGTGATGGCGCTGTTGGTATAGTTGAGCCCGGCGATGACGAAGCTCTGCCCGCTGCCCAGTTCCACAGTGGTTTCCGCAGAACGCCGACGGATACCCGGCACCACATAGCCCTGAAGCTGGACGCCATTGTTGTAGTCCAGCTCGCTGACCTCGGGCGCCAGCTTGAGCACGATGTGGTCCGAGGAGAGGACATAGGGCGTCACCGAAAGGCGCACGCCGAACTCCTTGTATTCGATGGACAGCGTATTGCCGTTGCCGCCGGTGTTCTGCGGCACCGGCACCGGAAATTCGCCGCCCGCCAGGAAGCTCGCCTGCTCGCCCGAGCGGACCAGGAGAGTCGGCTGCGCCAGAAGCTGCGACAGTCCGTTGGACGACAGCGCGCTCAGGACCGCGCCGATCCCCTGCTTGCGGGCCGAGAGGAAGAGGTTGAAGGCGCTCTGGATCGGCACGGCAGCGTCGATCGAGAGGCCGGTGGGGCCGTTGCTGTAGCTGTTGACCCCGCTTGGCGAGATGACGGCGCCCTGAAGGTCGCCCGCCAGCTTTGCGAAGCTGAAGCCCAGCGCCTTGAGCGTAGAGCTGGAAACGGCCGCGAACTGCACGTCCACCGCCACCACTTTCTCGCCCGGACGATAGGCAGCCGCCTGCCCGGTGAAGCCCGAGCCGCCGACCCGCACCGTGCGCTCGGCCATGACCGTGCCGTCCTTGGCGAAGACGGTGAGCACGGCATCGCCCACCGCCAGCGCCTTGATGCGGATGGACTGGGTGGTCGGCGCGGTAATGCCGATCACGTTTTCCCGGCTCACTTCCACCCGGCCGATGGCGCCGGGGAAGGACAGGGTGCGCATGTCGTCTACCTGGAGCAGTTCCTGCTGCTCGGCCGCGCGAGCATTGGTCTGAGCCATTGCGGGAGGAGCCGAAAGCGCGGTTCCGGCGAGAAGGAGGCTGGCGGCGATCAGGTGTTTCACTGCGATGCACTCCCGGAATAGATGACCTGTCGGTTGCCGCCGACCACGAGTTCGATGGGCTGCGCGCCAAGGGAGGCTGGGCCCGGCCCGCCCGCGGGCTTTTCCGCGCGCCTTTCGGCAGGACGCGGATGTGCGGCCACGAAGGCGCGCGGCTGGGCGTAAGCCGGCGCGGCAGGGATAAAGGCCGAAGCCGGGCGCGGCTGCGGCGCGGAGGCCACTTGCGCCACCGCCACTTCCGCGCTGTCTCCGGGATTGCGCAAGGAAAGCGTGAGCGCGCCCGTGCTCTTGGCCAGCGAAAGCTCGGAAACCTGCGCGGGCGTGAGCGCCAGAGTGACCGTGCGGGCGGGCGGCATGGGCGCTTCGGCCGGAGTGGACGGCGGCGCGCCCATGCCGGTCGCAACCGCGCTCATCGTGCTGGCGGCGGGCTGGGTGCCGACGACGACTTCGCCCACCGCCAGCACCGGAACCATCTGCAGCAGGGTCCGCGCCCGACTCGCGCCGCTGGCGCGCGCGCCGCTGAGCGCATCCTCGCCGGGATAGACGACTTGCACGTCCACCCTGTCGCCCGGCCGCACCAGACCGGCCACGGCGATCTCGGCGGTGGTGTCGATGCTGATCGCGCGCATGCCCATCGGCACGCGGATCGCCAGCTTGGTTTCCTGCCCCAGCGCCGGGCGCGGGATCAGCGAATTGGCGGGAATGTCGCGCGTGGCCACTTTGCCGATCACTTCGGCAGGCGTGACCGCCGTGGGGAACCGCGCCGGATCGGACCGGGAGTTGCGGATCATGTCCGCCGTGATGGTTTCCCCCACCCTGATGTCGCGCGTGGTGGCCGCCAGAACAGTGAAGGAAGGTTCGGGCTTGCCGATCGGCATGCGCGCGGCGGCATCGGCCACTGGCTTCGCGGCCCGCGCCAGTTCCCGCATTCCCAGAAAGGCGAAACAGCAGGCCGCAACCAGCCCGACCCCGATTGTCAGCTTCGCCTTGGATCCGAGCCGCATGCCCATTTCCCCCTGGTCCCTTGCGTCTACGCAAATCGGATCGACTGCCCCGAAGATCCGAATTGGAGTTTTTCATCCTGTGACGGCGCAAAATGCCGTCTTGCGTATGAATGATAGTCTTTCTCGAATTCTATCCGAGATGGAGAAATAGCCGATACGACGGCAATCAGACCGAGGCTTTCCGAAGCGTTAAAGCTGCGGAAAGTATACTTTTGTTCACTGCCTCCCAACCGGGCGCCAAACCTTGTCTTTGCGTACTGAAGTGCGGATCGAATAGATCGATAATCACCGTCGGATCGGTTCTTTCCTAGTGAACGCAACGGCAGCGAACGACTATATACGAATACATACGCAGCGCCGTTTCGCCTGTTCCGACGCTGCATTGCGCAGGAGGAACCTGCCGACCTCTTCAGGGACGAGCTGATAATTCGGGCATTATTACCGGATTAACATTCTGAAACAGGATTGATGGCAGGCCTCAGACGCGCTTTGTTAGTCTATTTACTTACGGGCGCATAAAACCTTCTATCAGGTTTATTTCGCGGTTGCGGAAGCCCGCATGCTTCGTAATCATCATGCCGTTCGGACTCAGAGGCGCGGGGTGCCTGTCCGAAACCGGGGGTCTGACCAGGATGATAGTGCCGAACGACAACGTCGTGAATTTTCCACCGCCCGGCCCGGTTGAGGGGTCCGGTGTTGAAGGGGTCGGTGTCGCAGGATCCGGCGCCAACGACGATGCATTTGCGGAAGGCGGCCACGGTTCCGCCCGCGCCGGTTCGTTCGCGCCGCAACTGGCGATGCGCCTGCGCGCCTGGGAGGATGGGACGCGCTTCTATCCCGGCGCCATCGCCCTCTGCGCGCTCTGCCTCGGCCTGGTTTCCAGCCACGCCCCCGCCGCCGGGCTGATCGGCGGCGCCGCGGCGGGCGCCCTGTTCGTATTGCACAAGACCCTCAAGGCCGCGCTGGTGGCGGCAGTGCTGAGCGCGGGCTTCTATCTCATCCCCGAAGCCCGCTTCTCCCCCGCCTACTGGACCACGCTGGGCCTCGTAACAGCGGCAGGCTTCTTTCCGCGCAGCCTCGTCACGATACTGCTGCGGGCGCCGCGCTGGTGCTGGGTAGTTTCGCTGCTGGTCGCCATGGCCAGCTTCTGCTGCGTCCTGCTGCTGCAGACGCCGGTGGCGACGGCGGCGATCTTCGTCGGCTCGCTCAGCGCCGCCTTCCTCGGCGCGGGCCTCGCCCGGCATCTCGCCATGGTCGACGCGCGCCTGCTGGCCTGGGGAGAGGACGGGCTGGTGCCGGTCACCCGCGACCTGCTGCTCGGGCGGGTGACGGCGGGAATGCTGCACGATCTGGCCCAGCCGCTCAATGTCATATCCATGGCCAACGGCAACATGCGCTATATCGTCGAGCAGCTCGACATCGGCGAGGACAACCGCAAGCAATTGCTGGACCGCGTGGCGCGCATCTCGTCCCATACCGAAGCGGCGGCCTTCATCCTCAGCCTGTTCCGCTGGTTCGGCCGCGACGGAGACAAAGAGAGTTCCGCGCTCAATGTGCGCAGCGCGCTGGAACGGGCCCTCGCCGCCACGAAATCCAACGTCCGCCACCACGGCGTCTCGGTGGAACTGGAAGGCAACGCCCTGGAGCACCTGCTGCCCGAACATCACGGCGCGCTGGAAATGATGGCCGTGGCCGCACTCCTCAGCGCCTTCGGCGGTTTCATCGGCCCCAATAACGAGAAGCGGAAGGGCAAAGTCCTGCTGCGCGCGGCGATGACGCCCGCCCATGTGGTGGTGACGGTGCGCTGCATAGACGAGAACGCGGCCCCTGCCCCCGCGCGCAAGCTGGACCATGCCACGCTCTGGCTGGTCGAGCAGGTGGCGATCGAGGCCGGCGGCGATTTCCGTTCGATGCTGCGGTCCGCTCAGCCGACCCGCTTCGTGATCCGCCTAGGCCGCGACGACATCTGAGGGCGCCAGCCTGCCGGAGATCGGCGGAAGGCAGATTTCCACCCGCGCACCGTGCCCCGGATTGGCCACCAGGCGGATGCCGCCTTGCGCCTTTTCCATGATCTGGCGGCAGATATGCAGGCCCAGTCCGGTGCCTTCCTGCGCCTTGGTGGTGAAGAACGGCTCGAAGGCCAGCCGTTCGAGATCGGCGGAAAGCCCGGCGCCGTTATCGGTCACGACGCAGCGGACCTGATCCCCGGACTTGCCCTCCAGCCGGATGGTGATCCGCCCCTCTCCGTCCCAGCCACCCGCGCGGCGCGACTGGATGCTGTCCGCCGCATTGCGCAGGACATTGACGAAGACCTGCTCCATTTCCACCCGGCCCAGCGCCACCCCGGCGGAAAGGCCCGCGGCATCGCGCTCCACCGCGATGTCGGCGCGCTGGAACAGGGCTTCGAGAAACTCCACCGCGCTGGCCGCCGCCTCCATCACGTCGGTATGGCGCGGCACGATCTTTTCCTCCGCCGCCTGGCCGAGGGTGCGCTTGATGATCGCCTGCGCGCGCAGCACTTGTTCGGCAATGCGCGAGGCAGTTGTCTGGAGGCGCGAGCGCGTCGTATCCGGGCGGTCGAGCATGAGGCGCAGGCTCTCGTTCGCCATCGAGATCGTGAACAGCGGTTGGCGCAGTTCGTGCGCCAGGGTCAGCGCGCGCTCGCCAAGGTCGGCCATCCGCGCCCGCTCGGCCAGGGCCTGATGCGCCGGGCGTGGTTCCGGGGCATCCATCAGTACCGCACTGCCCCAGTGCGTTCCGCCCAGGTTCTCGCGCAGGATCAGCGTGACCGTGCGCATGCGCCCGCCTTCGTCCGGGCTTTCGATCCGCAAGTCGGTGACGACCTCCGACCGTCCCGCCAGGGCGGAAAGGCGCAGGACATCCTCGGAATGGACGGCCAGAATCTCCGGCTGCTCGTTTTCCTGCGCATTTTCGCTGCGGAACAGGATCCTGGTGCCCGCCCCGTCCAGCCTGAGATCGCTGACGACCTTCAGCCCGACATGGCGGCGCAGCGTGTCTACAAGGCCGCCCGGCGCGGCCTGCTCATGACCGGTTTCGCTCACGCGCCGACACCGTTGGCCAGCATGCGGCTGATCGTGCCGATCAGCGCCTGAGGCTGCACCGGCTTGGTCAGGAAAGTATAGTGCGAAGTGCCTTCCACCAGATCCTGGCGCATCTGGTCTCCGGTGATGAAGACATATTCGAAGCGGCGCGCGCTGAGCACGGGATTCTGGCGAACGCGGGCAACGATATCGAGCCCGGATTCGCGGTCCAGCCGCAAGTCGCAGGCGACGACGCTGACGGCGGGGTGCCTTTCCAGCATCTCCACGGCTTCGGTGAGATTGGCGGCGCCTATTCCCGCAATGCCGTGAAGCGACATCAGGGTCAGCAGCTCTTCGACGATGGCCGAAAAATCATCGAGAACAAGTACCCTGGCCTGATCGTCCCGCATCCGATCCCGTTCCTCCGTGTGACGAACCGCCCCAGCCGCCACTGGACACTGTTACTCCTATAATGGCGCGACATTATCAATAAATGAACGCCACCGGCCCACAAGTTCGGGGCAAGTGGCTCAGGCGTCAACGAAAAATCGATGCAATCGAATTCATTCGGAGATTTCTAGAATTCGATCACGATTTTCACTTTTGCAGGCGCGACGTTGAAATGGGCGGCGATCTGGTCGCGGTACTCCGCCATGACGAAGGCGAGATTGTCGGTTCGCGGCAGGCCGTCGAGATCCTCGATCGTGGTGCCCAGCGCGTCGGCAATGCCCTTCAGACGGGCATCCTGCGGCCGGGCGCGGCCGTGCTCCCAGGCCCAGACCGTGGGCTTGCTGACACCGATCCGCTCGGCCAGTTCGCCCTGGCTGAAGCCGTTCTGCTTGCGCAGGCGGCGCAGGCGCCGGGCCAGCGATTCCTGCGCATCGCCGCCCACCTCGTCCGAAGGCGCGTGCTCGTCCTCCTCATGACCACGGGGAGCCGAGCGCAACCGCGCGGCGCCCAGCACGGCGGCGGAGATCGGCGTCTCGAAGCGGCATCCGTAGAAGTTCTCGTTATGCCACATGACGCGGGCGAGCACCCGGTGCTCGGTGGAAAGGGCGATCTCGATCGGATCGTCGATCTTCAGGTCGACATCGCATTCGACCAGCAATCCGCCTTGCGAAAGGTTGTGGATCACCACGTCCGCCTCATGACCGTCGGCCATGGCCTGGGCGTCCAGCAGGAGGCTGAATCGCGGCAGGCTGGACCGCGCATCGCGTTCGAAACGGGCGGGCAGGCTCTGGTTGCCCCAGTTCATCGGCGTGCTTTCATCTGCAAACATGCCCACCTCACGCGCAGCTGTGGAGACCGGGACGAAGCGGGCGACCGCGCTCGATCGCCATGGCCATGACCTCCACGGGCAGCGCCCCGGGATGACCTGCGCCATTCGCCAGTCCTGCCGCGTCCTCGCCCAGCGCGTCGAGAGCGCTGGAGACGAGCGCGCCGCTCACGCGGGCCTCGCATTCGTCCAGCATGTCCAGCGCGATGCGCAGAAGCTCCCGTGCGTTCTGAACTTTGTCATTCATCATTGCAGCTTCCTTTCCAGGGTTCGGATCAGTCAGAAAACGGGGCTTCGCGCGGCGCGGAGCGCGGCGGATACGGCGACCGGCGCGGCAAATTCGCGGTTGCAGGCAGGATCGGAGACCGGATCGGCAATGGACCAGGCCCGCCGCCTGCTCACGCGGCCAAGCCGGGCGCCCGCAACCCACGGCGCGCCTTCTTCCACCGCTAGGCGGATCTGCGCCGGAGTCTCGACACCGATCAGGATGACGGTGCCGCAGAGGGTGTGCGCCTGCTCGGCAAGCTGGCCGATCCGTGCGCGGTTGCGCTCCGAAAGGAAAGCCGTGCGCAGGAAGGCGCTGTCCAGCTTGACCTGATCGGGCCGCAGCACCGCAAGCTGCCGCAGCGAGGCATGGCCGGAGCCGAACCCGAACAGGCCCAGCCCCACGCCTAGTTCGCGCAAGGTGTTGAGAAACGTCAGCGTACCCGGCCAGAACCGGCAGGCGGCGGATTCGTGAAATTCGAGCACCAGCCGCTCGGCCAGTTCGGGACGGCGTTCGAGCCGCGCGAGGAAGTCCGTCCAGGCGGCGTCGTACCCGCCGAGGTCGAAGGAGAGGCTCTGCGGCGAGATCGCGATCGACAGGCGCGCGCGCGGATCGGCCTCCAGTTCGTCCAGCACGCGCAGCACCAGCGCGCGGTCGAGCAGGTGAACAAGGCCGAGCCGCTCCAGCGCCTGACAGGCCGCGACGCAATCGAACTGCTCGCCCTGCTCGTCGGCATAGCGCAGCAGCGCCTCGTGCTGAAGGATCCGCTCGGGCTGCCGGGGATCGAAGACCGGTCGCCATGCGAAAAAGGTCTCGCCCCGCGCGACCTGGCCCAGCAGACGCGCGGCCCGCGTCATATCGTCGCGGTAGCGCGCCCTGCCGGAAGCATCGGTGCCGGAAGCATCGGTGAAGCGATCTCGCGCAGCAGGCGCCGCCACCCGGTGAAGCCGGTCACGGGCCGATTCCGTGGCTTTCGCCAGATCTTCTCCCAGGCCGCCCGGCACGGGATCGCTATGGCCGATCGAGACCGAAAGCAGGATCTGGCAGTCCCCGTGCGCCATGGGCCTGCCGCACAGATCAGTGCAGAGCGCCTCGATCTTGGCGCAGACGAAATCGGGTTCGAGCATGG
This sequence comes from Novosphingobium sp. TCA1, assembly GCF_009811895.1. Classification (NCBI taxonomy): domain Bacteria; kingdom Pseudomonadati; phylum Pseudomonadota; class Alphaproteobacteria; order Sphingomonadales; family Sphingomonadaceae; genus Novosphingobium; species Novosphingobium sp. TCA1. The sequence continues at coordinate 25,597 of NZ_BLJH01000036.1, forward strand.
CCGCATGGGCCAGCAGGGTGATCGCGTCGCCGGTCGCCTCACGAAAATCGACCGGATCGAAATGGCCCGCGATCCCGGCGCGCAAATGGGCCATCGCCGCGACCAGCGCCTCTTCGCCATAGGCAGCGGCAATGGCGCGGGCATTGTCCAGCCTGACGACCAGCAGGTGATTGCTGCGGCGGTTGGGCGGGCTGATCCTGTCGAGGTCGATCATCGGTCGCGTCCGGGGATGGCGGGATAAAGGAACGGAGGCGAACCGGCGCGGACAAGGCCGCGCCGGTTCGCCGCTGGGCTCAGTTGCCGGTCTTGCCGGTAAGGCCGCCGAGCAGGCCGCCTGTCGCGGTTCCGGTTCCTCCCGCAAGTCCGCCTGTGAGGCCGCCGACAAGCGAGGACACCGCGCCGGTTACCGGAGCGAGCACCGAACCGGCGCTGCCGCTTCCCGTCGTGCCCGAAGTCACGCCGCCGACGATCCCTTCCACAAGGCCGGTGACCGGCGCCAAGGCCGAGCCGGTGCCACCCGATCCCGAGGCCAGCGCGCCGACCACGCCTTCGACCAGCCCTGTGACCGGCGCGAGCACCGACCCGGCGTCGCCACCTCCCAGGCCGCCCCCGGCCAGACCACCCGTGACTTGCCCCAACGTGCTCCCAAGCGCACCGTTCACGGTATCGAGAACCGGCGCGGCAACCGTGGCGACCGTGGCCGTGACCGGGGCGACGACCGGCGAAACGCCGCCCGTTACCTGATCCACCAGGCCGCCGACCTGCTCGCCCAGCAGCGCCCCGGCCAGATTCCCGACCGGCGCCAGCCCCGCCGCCACGCCTTCGGTGGTGGTCGGCAGGGCAACGTCGAGCACTTTGCCGTCCGACAGGACGGTGGCGGTGGCCAGCTGCCCGGTGGTCAGTCCCGGGTTCTCGGAAAGGACGTTGAGCCCCACCAGGGTGTCCCCGTTGCTCGGCCCCGTCACGGCATTGTTACCGAGGTCGACGCCCAGCAGCGGCCCCTCGTAAGCGCGCGCCGGACCCGAGCTGCCCCCACTTTCGGCCCCGCCGACCCCCGTCAACGCGCCGGTAAGGCCATCGACGAGCCCGCCGAGCTGGCCGGTGACCGGCGCCAGCACACCGTTCTCACCGGCAACGGGCGCCAGAACGCCGTTCACCGTATCGAGCAGCGGCGATGTCACCCCGCTCACCGTGGAGGTGACGGCCGCCACCGTGGGCGCAAGGCCGTCGGTCACTTGCGTTACCGTGCCCCCGACCTGCTCGCCCAGCAGCGCGCCGGTAAGCGCACCCACCGGGGCGAGCGCCTGCTTGGTCTCGTCCGCCGTGGTCGGCAGGGTTACCTGCACGACCTTGCCGTCTCCGGTCAGGAGATCCACCGTCACGCCGCCTGCATCGGTCGTTGCCTTGTCCGGCGTGACGTTCACGTTCACCAGCGTCCCCGAACCGCTCTGGCCCAGCAGGTCGCTGCCCCCCACCGAGATCCCGGCGGCCGGGCCGGTGAAGCTGGTGGTAGTGGCGCCGCCCGGATCGGTGGGACCGGTAGGACCCGTGGGGCCAGTAGGGCCGGTCGGTCCAGTCGGCCCGGTAGGACCCGAAGGATTGGTCGGCCCGGTCGGGCCAGACGGGTTGCTGGGGCCGGAGGGACTGCTGGGACCGCTCGGCCCCGAAGGCGTACCGGCCTGGAAGTCCATCCCGCTCGTGCAGGCCGTCGTCACCAACAGGGGCGTCAGCAGCAGCGGTGCCAGCAACAGGGAGTGCCGCTTGGAACTGGAAATATGACGGGTCGGCATGGATCTTCTCCAACGTGGTGTCAGCCGGATCGGCCTGTTGGAGAAATGATAGGTCGAGCCGGCCCCAGCGCCGCGCCGAGAAGCAGCCGTCCCGGCCCTGTTCGGGTTACGCGACCGTGCAAGCGCGGCAACCGGCTTTACTTCTGGGCGGGAAAAGGCCCGCATCGGCTTGCCCAAAACACGCAAAAGCCCGGGAAAGGGCGAAAATTCGAGGTATTCGGGGCAGCCACAGCGCATGCACGCGGAAATCGGGGCGGAAAACGATGCCAAGGTTAAATACTCACTCCGGCTCAATTTCGTTGCGTTCCGGTAGTTGCCGCAAGGCGTCCCGAGACATTTTCCTGAGCCGGAATCGAAGAGGCAGCCCTGTTGCCAGGACTGCCTCCTCTTCCTCCGCCCGCCTTTCGATCAGAAGGCGGAGGCCGCTTGCCTGCCCGGCCATGGGGTTGTGGGGCGCCGGGCAGGCATGACGATCAGTTCGTCCGGCCGCCCAGCCCGCCGAGCAGCGAGCCGACCAAGCCGGTGACCGCGCCTGTCACGGGAGCGAGAGCCGAACCGACCCCGCTCGCCGCGCCCGATCCGGTGCCGCCGGTAGTGCCGGTGGTGCCCGTGCCAGCTCCGGTCGCGGCGCCGGTCAGGCCACCCACCAGACCGTTCACTGCGTCGGTGACGGGTGCCAGCACCGCACCGCTATCGCCTGTCGCGCCGGTGAGACCGCCGACCACGCCCGAAACGACACCCGTGACCGGCGCCAGCGCGCCGCCCTGGTTGGTGCCGCTGAGCAGGGTATCGACCGCGCCCGTCACCGGCGCCAGGACCGTTCCCGCGCCGGAACCACCGGCAAGACCGCCGACCAGTCCGTCCACCAGTCCCGTTACAGGCGCCAGAACGCCGCCTTCGGCTCCGCCTGCTGTAAGCCCGCCGACCACGGCCTGGACGGCCCCGGTCACCGGCGCCAGGACGCCGCCTTCCGCCCCGCCTCCGGTCAGACCTCCAGTGAGACCGCCGACCAGCGCGTTCACCGCGCCGGTAACGGGTGCGAGCGCCCCGCTTTCGCCGCCTCCGGGAAGACCACCGGTAACGCCGCCGACGACACCGCCGACTACCCCGCCCAGGGCGCCGTTCACGGTGCCGAGCAGCGGCGATGTCACGCTATCGACCACGGCGGTGACCGGCGCGACCACGGGCGCGAGTGCGCCGGTCAACTGATCGACCGCACCGCCCGCCTGTTCGCCCAGCAAGGCCCCGGCAAGGTTGCCGACCGGCGCAAGCCCGGCTGCAACCCCTTCGGCCGTGGTCGGCAGGGTAAGGTCCACGATGCTTCCGTTAGAAAGGACGCCGACCGTGGCAAGTTGCCCCGCGACTTGTCCGGTGCCGTCCGACAGGACATTGAGACCGAGCACCGTATCGCCCGTGCTCGCGCCGGTCAGGGCATTGTTGCCGAGATCGACGCCCAGCAAGGGCCCCGTCACCGAACGCGCCGGATCGCCGCTACCGCCCCCGAGGCTGCCCGTAAGCCCCTCGACGAGGCCGCCGAGCTGGCCGGTTACCGGTGCCAGCAGGCCGTTTTCGCCAACGACCGGCGAAAGCACGCCGTTCACGGTATCGAGCAGCGGCGAGGCGATGCCGTCCACGGTGGAAGTCAGCGTCGCCACCGTGGGAGCAAGCCCGTCGGTCAGCTGCGTCACCGTGCTCCCGGCCTGATCGCCCAGCAATACGCCGGTAAGCGCGCCGACCGGTGCGAGGGCCTGCTGGGTCTGCGCTGCCGTGGTCGGCAGGGTGACGGCAACGGCCTTTCCGTCACCCGTCAGCAAGTCCACGGCAATGCCGCTACCGCTCGATGCCGCCGTATCCGGAGCGACATTGACGTCGATCAGCGTGCTCGATCCGCTCCGGCCGAGCACACTTCCACCGCCCACGTTCACGCCTGCCAGCGGGCCGGTGAAGCTGGTGGTGCCGCTCGGGTCCGTGGGTCCGGTGGGACCTGAGGGACCGGTCGGACCGGTCGGACCGGTCGGGCCAGTGGGGCCAGTGGGTCCAGTGGGACCGGTCGGGCCAGCGGGACCCGTAGGTCCGGTTGGGCCGGCTGGGCCCGCTGGGCCGGTTGGGCCAGTCGGACCGCCAGGTTCCGTGGGACCGGCAGGACCAGTCGGACCCGTCGGACCCGTGGGCCCAGTCGGCCCTGCAGGCCCCGTAGGTCCTGTTCCACCTGGGCCCGTAGGTCCGGTCGGACCACTCGGGTCGGTAGGACCTGTAGGGCCAGTAGGTCCGGTCGGCCCAGTGGGGTCGCTTGGATCCGAAGGGCCACTCGGCCCGCTGGGGCCGGTCGGCCCGGTAGGACTTGTCGGGCCAGTCGGTCCCGACGGCCCGGTCGGGCCGCTGGGACCGGACGGCGAGCCGCCGCCTCCCGCGCCTACCCGGAAGCCGACGCCGTCGGCACAGGCACTCAGCAGAAGAAGCGGAACAGCCGTCGCACAGAGCAGCAGGTGCTTGGTGGAACGGCGCGGTAGGTGACGCGGCATCGTGTTGACCTCCATGAATAATGCCCACTGCGTCGAAGCCTAGGCCCAGTCTGGAGGCGCTTCGCGGCGAGAAGGAACCGCCGCGAAAGTGCCAGGTATGCATAGCCGCCGAGCCCGGATCGCGAGCACGGGAAAGCAAGGCCATGGCGCGTAAAAACAGCGATATTCACGCGCAAGCCCGCGCAAAGCGAATGGAAAGCGGCCGCGACCTCGCGGCAGACGTCCCATCTTCACGCAAGGGAGCCGCGGAGACGGTGCGCCGCGTTAGAACCGGACAGAGTATTGTTGAACGGCAGAGGTCTGCCCGATCGTTCCGCCTTGCGGGCAGGCCTTGCCCTCCTCCTGCCGGTCCTTGACCGGAACCGGCTTCAGCGGATCCTGAAACGCAGAATCAAGAAGGTCGCCATAAATTGAGGTGAAATGGCTCAAGAGCAGGAGGCAGGACCAGATCGATACATTCAGTCCTGCGGGTTAGCGTGGGGCCGTTTAATCAATTGAACGTCCCCGCCCGTTCGAGCCATACTGTTCGCCATCCGGTCGTCCAGGCAATGACGCTTACAGGTCTACGCCGCGGCTTTGACGGAAGTTCAGGCAGCGATATCCGCTTCGACAGCGGCCTGACGCCGACTATCGACCAAGGCCGTCCGCAGCGCGCCGAGCAAGGCGTCGATATCGGTTTCTTCGCTGACCAGCAGATCGACCGCGAGTCCCTCCCGGCCCGCGCGGATCCTTCCCACACGCGCATCGCCGAGCACGAGCGGCCGGTCGTTCCCGCGCCGCATATCGCTTTCCCGCGTCGAGTCCTTCAATCGGGCAAGGACGGTGGCAGCCGGTATCATGCGCTCCCCGGCACCGGCGAGCCGCTGCTGCTCATCCCCGATCAGTCGCGCCATTACCAGCAGGCGCTCGCGCTGTTCCGGGCGGCGGAGCAAGGGAGTCAGCACTTCGGAATGACGCACGCGCAGTTCGTCCCGCGTGCCGAAGGCGTTCACAACCTCGTCCGGCATCTGCGCCAGTGCCAGCAGGCGGCTCAACTGACTGTTCGACAAGTTGAGCGCTTCCGCCATGCGAGACTGTACGCCGCCATAGAAGCGATCGACCGCGTTCTGGTAACTGCGGGCACGATCGAGTTCGGTAATGTCTTCCCGTTCGCGGTTTTCGATATCGGCAAGGCGGAAGGCTTCCTCGTCGCTAGGCCGCGTTGACATAAGATTTCAGCCATAGGCGCACTGCGGCGAGGTTGAGAAAGCTC
>NZ_BLJH01000037.1:0-30522 GCF_009811895.1 Novosphingobium sp. TCA1
TCATGCCGCTGCTCATCAAACCGCTACCGTGAATCTGTGTCCGCATAATGCACAGGGGCCGAGCTGGGTTGTCCCGTCACCCCGAACGGATCGAGGACATGGACCGGGCCGAATTTCCCGCGCTGGCGCGCGGTGATGCGGGCATTCTCGCCCTTGGGGTCGATGCAGACCACGGAACCGGGATAGTCGATCAGGTTGGGGATGATGGTGCCCACGCCCTTGCCGGTGCGCGTCGGCGCGATCGTCAGCAGATGGGCGGGGCCGGCATAGCGCAGCGGCTTGCCCGATTTGCGGTCGCGGCCGATCAGCAGGCCATCGCCAGCCTGGGCGAGGGGGCGGGTCTCGCGATCGGTGGCGAAGCGGGCCGAGCCGTGGGTGGCGTCGCCGTCAGGACCGCCATATTTGAGGATCAGCGGCAGGAAGAGGGCGCGCACGCCGACGAGGATGACGACCACGGCCGTCAGCATCATCACCATTTGATAGATATGGGAATCGTGCGGCAGGCCCAGCAGCTTGCCCAGGATGAGCGGCATCCCGATCCCCAGCACGATACCGACGATCAGGACCACGAGAAGGACGCTGAACAGGTGGCGGATGAGCGCGATCGGGCTGAGGGTCAGCGCCGTGATCGCCCATATCGGGTTCTGGCGCGATATGCGGGCGAGATTGCGGATCGCGCGGCCGAGCTGGCGGAACCATTCCATCGTCAGCGTCCTTCCGGCACCGAGATATGGGTGATGCCCGGAGCGGCGGCGATGGCGTCCACCAGGCTATCGACGGTTTCCATGCGGTGGCTGGGCCAGTCGCGCGAGACGGTGACATAGCCGGCATCGGTCTGGACGTTGATGGTCGCGGTGGCGGGCAGCATGTCGAGCAGGGCGGCGAGCTTGTCCTGAATGTCGGGGGTGATCCGGTCGATGCCCGGTCCCACCATCAGGAGCTGCCAGGAGAGGCGTGAGGGCTGCGTCATGTCATATCCTCTGTGGCTATGGCCCTTGCGCCGCGCGTCGCGGTGGACCCGGTGAGGGCAGCGCCAAGCGCGGCGATGCCCGAGATGGAATAGGCCAGGATGACGCGAGCGGGGCCGAGCAGGCCACCCGCGAAATAGCCGGCGGTTTCGGAGACCCGTATGCCGGTGCCATAAAGGGCGGCGGCGCGACCGTGGAGCGCCGGAGGCACATCGGTATGGAGGATGGTCCGTACCGAGATATTGTAGATCGCGTTGCCGAAACCGCCGACGAGGAAGGCCAGGGCGACGATGGCCGTGGGCAGATCAGGCAAGAACAGGCCCGCAAGGCTGATCATCAGGAAGGAGGCGGCCATGCCGGCCCCGCCCGCGAAGGCGGCGCGATGGGGATGGCGTTCGGCCGATCGAGTGAACGCCCATGCGCCGACGAGATAGGCGAGCGCCCATGCCGCGATCAGCGCGCCATAGAGGAAGGCTCCGCCGCCCAGCAGCTTCATGACGAGGAACACATAGACCGCATCTGAGATGGCGAGGGTGAGGATGACGACCCAGAAGGAGGCGAGTAGCAGCATGACGGGCCTGATCCGGACGACGCCGGCATAACTGCGCGCGACGGCCAGCAGGGACCATCCGCTCGGGCCATCCGGTGGTTCGGGCGTGCGGCTGAGCCGCGACCACCAGACCACAGCGCCAAGCAGACCGAAGGTCGCGGCATCGATCAGCAGGGCGGTCGTGACGCCGCCCACCGCCACCAGCGCCCCGCCGACGAGTGGGCCAAACACGGCACCACCGCCGCCGGCGAACTCCATTGCGGCGTTGACCCGAGCGACCGGCAATCCCGCCTCACGGCCGACGATCGGAATGAGCGCGAAGGTGGCTGCCCCGCTGAAGGTGAACAGGATGCTGAGTGCGGCAGCGCCGGCGAGCGCAGCGACCGGGCTGGCGGTCATGGCGAGCGCGACGGAGACCAGAGCCTGCACAAGCGCGGCCAAGCCAAGCACCTTGCCGGCATCGCGTTCATCGACGAGCTTGCCTGCATAGGGCGCGGCGAGCGCACCGGGCAGGAGCAGGGCGATCAGCAGGCCCGCGACTTCGAGACTCGATCCGTTCGGGGCGATCCGGAAGATGAGCGCGACCTGGGTGATTTCATCGCCGATGGTGGAGACGAGCAGCGTTCCCAGCAGGAGGCGTTCGGACCCTTTACGCACCGTTCCGGCGTCCAGCGTTGCCCTGTCCGATCCCCAGCGTCGCGAGCCACAGGGTCGGGCCTGATCCGATGGGATCGGCCTCGATATAGGTGATGGCCGAGAACCCGGCGTTGACGAGCCGTTCGCGATATTCCTGTTGCGACAGGCTGGCATGGAAGAGGGATTCACCCTGCCACTCGCCCCAGGATACACCGTCTTGGGGGCCGGATGTGAACATAACCGTACCGCCGGGGCAAAGGAGTCTGGCGAAGCGCGGTATCATGGCGCGTTGATCGTCGTGGCCGAGATGAAAGAAGCTGTGCCAGGCAATCAGGCCATCGAAACGGTGTGGGGGGGCGAAGCATCGCATGTCGCCGACGATCCATTCGCCCTGCGGCAGCGATGTGCGAGCATGAGCGATGAGACTGGGCGCGCTGTCCAGGCCGGTGACGGCGAACCCCCGGCATAACAGTTCAGCACCGATCGGAACGCCGCCGCCACAACCCAGATCGAGGATTGTCGCACCGGGTTCGAGGCGTTCGGTCAGCAGGTCCAACCATTCGGCTTCGGCGAGATCGGTTCCGCGCGCGGCGAGCCACGCCGCCGCCGTGCGTTCGTAAAGGGGGATGATGTTTTCAGCGCCGGCTTTCGCATCCGTCATGGCGTAGCCTCGCTTTCTGCTTCCGTGTCGAAGGCCCGTTTGCCGCGCCGCTTCCAGAGCGCGAGCGCGTTGCCGTCCTCGCGTGCCTTCTCCGCCAGTTCGAGCATCGCGCCGTAGAGGGTAGCGCGATCGTCGTCGGCGAGATCGACAAGGCCGGCCTTCTGGACGAGGCCGCCCAGCTCGATCAGGTGGCGGGTGCGTACGCGTCGGGCCACGACCCATTCCCTCGCATCGGTGCGGCGCTGCCCGGCCTCAGCCCTGCGCACCATCTGTTGGAGTTTCGCTGCCGCCCTGTCGGTTGCCGTCAGCGCCTTTTCCAGCTTTGCGCCCCCGTCGCTGAAAGAACCCAGCGCCATCGGAGCGCCACGCCTCCCGGTTTCCTTCGACCTGTGCTTCGGCAACGGCATGGAGCAGAGCACCTGCCAGAACGTCGAGATCGAGCGCATCGGCCCCGGTCGCGATGACCAATTCTCCGAGCTGCTGGACCTTCTTAACTTTCAACGCCCTGGCCTTGTCGCCTAGCGCTTTCAGCTCTGCGTCATAGTCCCGTGCTTTGCGCATATCCTTCTCCCTCGCGCCCAAGGAATGAGGCCGCAGCGTAGCACGATCGCGCGCGCGAGGAACCATTCCGATCCAAAAATGCGGCGAAGTCAATCATGCAAACGGCAGAGAGTGTGAGTGCGCGCTTATAGATCGTTGCCGATCTGCGCTAAGAAAGGTAGGTTTAGCGTTGTCATGGCGATCTACCATTTCTCCGCGAAAGTCATCGGCCGCTCCAGTGGATCGAGCGCCGTTGCCAGCGCGGCCTATCGCGCAGCGGAACGGCTGCACGATGACCGGCTCGGGCGGAACCATGATTTCTCGAACAAGGCCGGAGTCGTCCATTCGGAAATCATGCTGCCCGAAGGTGCGCCGGAGCGTTTAAACGATCGCGCGACCCTCTGGAACGAGGTCGAGGCCGGCGAGAAGCGCAAGGACGCGCAGCTTGCCCGCGAAGTCGAGTTCTCGATTCCGCGCGAGATGAACCAACAACAGGGCGTCCAGCTTGCGCGTGATTTTGTCGAGAAGCAGTTTGTCGAACGCGGCATGGTCGCGGACCTCAATGTGCATTGGGACATGGGCAAGGACGGGCAACCCAAGCCGCACGCGCATGTCATGCTGTCGATGCGCGAAATCGGCCCCGAGGGGTTCGGCAAGAAGGTGGTCGAATGGAATGACCGCGCGCTGCTGAAGGAGTGGCGCGAAGCGTGGGCCGACCATGTGAACGAGCGGCTTGCGGCGCTCGATATTGACGCGCGGATCGACCATCGCAGCCTGGAGGCGCAGGGCATCGACCTTGAGCCGCAGTACAAGATCGGGCCAGCGGCGTCGCGTATGCCTGGGCAGGGGCTTGAGGCCGAGCGGGTCGAGGACCATGCCCGGATTGCGCGCGAGAATGGCGAGAAGATCATTGCGCGGCCCGAGATCGCATTGGACGCGATCACCCGGCAGCAGGCGACGTTCACGCGGCGCGACCTGGCGCAGTTCGCGTTCCGGCACAGTGACGGCAAGGACCAGTTCGACCAGGTGATGAGCGCGGTGCGCGCCTCGCCCGAGCTGGTGGCGCTGGGCAAGGATGGGAAGGGCGAGGACCGCTTTACCTCGCGCGACATGATCGAGACGGAGCAGCGGTTGGAACGCGCGGCCGAGGGGCTGGCGATCGATCGGGGGCATGGCGTCGCCGACGCCCATGTGACGCGCGCGCTGGCGACGGCCGAGGGGAGGGGGCTGGACCTGTCGGCCGAGCAGCGCGGCGCGCTGGAACATATCACCGGCGACAAGGGCCTGGCGTCGATCGTCGGCTATGCGGGCACCGGCAAGTCGGCGATGCTGGGGGTGGCGCGCGAGGCGTGGGAAGCGCAGGGCTACACGGTGCGCGGCGCTGCCTTGTCGGGGATCGCGGCCGAGGGGCTTGAGGGCGGTTCGGGCATCGCCTCGCGCACGATCGCCAGCATGGAATATCAGTGGGGGCAGGGCCGCGAGCTGCTAGGCCCGCGCGACGTGCTTGTCATAGACGAGGCCGGCATGATCGGCACGCGCCAGATGGAGCGCGTTCTGTCTCATGCCGAACAGGCGGGCGCGAAGGTCGTTCTTGTCGGCGACCCCGAGCAGTTGCAGGCGATCGAGGCCGGGGCGGCGTTCCGGGCCGTGACCGAGCGCCACGGTTGGGCCGAGATCACCGAGATACGCCGGCAGCATGAGGACTGGCAGCGCGAAGCGACAAAGGCGCTGGCGACGGGCAGGACCGCCGAGGCGCTCCGTGCCTATGCCGAGCATGGCATGGTCCACGCGGCCGAGACGCGCGAGCAGGCACGGGCCGAGCTGATCGAGGGCTGGGATCACGCTCGCCTCGCCGAACCCGACAAGAGCCGGATCATCCTCACCCACACCAATGCCGAGGTCCGGGAGCTGAACGAGGAAGCGCGCGAGCGGCTGCGCGCCAATGGCGAGCTGGGCCAGGACGTGCATGTGTCGGCCGAGCGGGGCGCGCGGGAGTTCGCGACCGGCGACCACATCATGTTCTTCAAGAATGATCGCGGGCTGGGGGTGAAGAACGGCACGCTGGGCAAGGTCGAGCGCGTGTCGCCCGACAGCATGGTGGTCCGCCTCGAAAATGGCCGCAGCGTCGCGTTCGACCTCAAGGACTATGCCCATGTCGATCATGGCTATGCGGCCACATTCCATAAGGCGCAGGGCGTGACGGTCGATCAGGATCATGCGCTGGTGACGCCGGGGATGGACCGCTACTCATCCTATGTCGGCATGTCCCGGCACCGGGAGAGCGTCCATCTTCACTATGGCCGCGACGATTTCGCCGACGAACGCCAGCTCATCCGCACCCTCTCGCGTGAGCGGCCGAAGGATATGGCGTCGGATTATGACCGCGCGCCTGATAGTCGCGACCGCGATGCCCATAATCTTGAGGGGGGGATTCGTGCTTTCGCCGACCGGCGCGGCGTGTCGGGCGAGATCCGCGTTGCGGATGCGCCCGAGCGCAAGGGCGTGGAGCTTCTCGGGGTGCGCGCTGGCACCATGCGCCAGATGGGCGAAGATCCACGCACGCGCGCGATTGGCAACCGTGATGCCAGCGACCGCGGCGCTGGCGAGGCAAAGGCCGCGGGCGAAGGGCGGCCGCGGCGCGGTATGTTCGATGGTTTGAAGCTGTCGGCCGAGCGGGCGCAGTCGGTCGAACCAGCGCCGAACGCGAAAGACGCCGCGAAGGAGAAGGCGGCTCCCAGGCGGGGCATGTTCGACGGGCTGAAACTGCCCCAGCGCACGCCGGCGCCGGCGCCGGCGAAGGAAACCCCCGCGCGTGCCGAGCAGGGCCAGGATCGCGATTTCCGGCGCGCGGTCGAGCGGGCCTCGCGATCGGCCGAGGCGGTGTTGCAGGCCCGCGCATCGGGCGGGCCGGTGCTGGAACATCAGAAGGTCGCGCTCGAGCGCGCGACGGCGGCGCTGGACCAGATCAGGCCGTCCGCGTCGCGTGATATGGTATCGGCGATGCAGCGCGATCCCGGTTTGCTGCATGAGGCGGCGGCGGGGCGCAGCGGCCCGATGGTCGAGGCGATGGCGCAGGAGGCCCGCGTGCGGACCGATCCGAACTTGCGCGCCGACCGCTTCGTGGAACGCTGGCAGGGCCTCAGCGCCCAGCGAGACGAGCTGTATCGCGCCGGCGACATGACGGGCCGCGAGAAGGCGGGCAAGGAAATGGCGGGCATGGCGAAAAGCCTTGAGCGCGACCCGCAAGTGGAATCGATCCTGCGTGATCGCACCCGCGAGCTGGGGCTTGAAATGGGCATGGAGCGCGGGCGCGACCTTGGCCGCGAACTGGCCCGAGATTTGGAGATCGGCCGAGATCGCGGGATGAGCCGGTAAGGAGGAACTATAGTGGGCGAGGATGATGGTTTCGATGACGCCGACGATCCGGCGCGGGCGTTCGCGCGGGTCGAGGATCGGTTGGCGTCGGTGCATGGCGAGGTGGCGTTGCTGCGCGCCGCGATCGAGGGGCTGACCGCCGCGCGCGAGAATATCGAGATACCCGATTACGAGCCGACGCTTGAGCGCACCGAAAAGATATTGGTGGCGCTCGCCCAGCGGATCGACCCCATCGCCAAAAGTCCGCTGCTATCGATGACGCCGGATTCCATGGCGAGCCAGATCGCGACGGCGGCTACGGCCGCGCGCCGCGAGGACGCGCGGCTTGTCGCCGAAGCGCGCGCAGGGCTGGATCAGGCCGCCCGCGAGATCGGCAACCGGCTCGCATCCGCGCGCCGGGGCGACGAGCAAAACCGCTGGCTGTATATCGTTGGTGCGGGCGGTGTGGTGGCGGGGCTGTTGCTCTACGCTTTCCTTGCCGGCCCGCTCGCTCGCGCGACGCCGGATAGCTGGCGCTGGCCCGAGCGCATGGCGACCCGCGTTTTGAATGAACCGGGGTCGTGGGAGGCGGGGCAGCGGCTGATGCAGAGCGTCGATCCGGAGAGCTGGCGGCTGATCGTCGCGGCCTCGCCGCTATCGGACGCCAATCGCGAGACGGTGCGGAAGTGCCGCGAGCAGGCGGAAAAGGCCGAAAAGCCGGTGCGCTGCACGATCGAGGTCAAGGCGCAGGGACAGTGACCGCCAAGACCCCATGTCTATTCTGCTATGTCGCCGACAGCGTTTCGAGCCACAGCATATCCGCGCCCAGCTCGACCCCCGAAGGCCAGACCAGGCTATGCCCCCAATCGCCGACTTCGACCTTGGCGAACTCGCCCGGATAGCGCAGCGCTGCAAAGGCGCGATCGGTGAAGATCGCGCCGAGATCGAGATCGGCCGCCGTCCCGTCCGACCACGACAGATGCAGCGATGCCGGCCCGATCGCGCGCACGGCGGCGATGGTGCGGGCCTTGTCGGTGATGTTCATATGTCAGGCGCTTTTGCGCCGCTTCACGGTCGCCAGCATTTCGCGCCGCAGGATAGCGTTCATGCGGGCCTGGTAGCCCTTGCCTTGCGATTTGAGCCACGCCAGCACATCGGCATCGAGCCGCGCCGTGACCTGTTGCTTGATCGGCTTGTAGAAGCGGCCGCGCTCGGCACCCTTCCAGAAATCGTCCGACAGCGCCGGCACGTCGCTATAGTCGATTTCGCTATCCGGCAGCGCCTGCAAGGCGTCTAGTTCGGCCTTCTGCGCGTCGGTCAGCGGGGGCAGGTCCGCCGGATCGAGCTGGAAGCGGACGGTATCAGCGTCTTTCTTCTTCATAACGTCGCCTTTCCTTCCGATCGGCTTTTCGGGCCGAAATGATATGAATGACCTCCACATATTCGCCGTCGTCGTCATCCTCGGCGACGGTGTGGGCCACCAGCAGGAGCAAATGCCCTTCTACCAGGCCCAAGGTCTGCCATCGCTGCTCGCCGCCTTCGATCCGATCTTGCTCACTGAGCGCGAAAGGGTCCGCAAAGGCGCGGGCTGCTGTCTCGAAACTGACGCCATGCTTTTTCAGATTGGCCTCCGCCTTGCGCGGGTTCCACGAAAAGCGAACGGACGACATGACGGAAATATAATTATAGTTTTGTCGTTATGCAAGGCGCTCCCTGCCCCGGATTCACATGCCGTTCTATGTATGATAATGTCCTTTATCATATATACATTGGCATGAAGCGCGAGCGGATCGGAAATTCCAGATGCCCCCTGAAAACGCGGGGCGCTTCCCTCGCGGCAATCTTGAAACGGCCGTCAAGATGCTTGGATAGCCGATCAGGATTTGTCCGAAACGCCATTCCGATGGCAGACGGCAGCAAATCTGACTAGAGGGGCGGCATGAACAAGATCTCCGTCGCCGCACTTCAGATCGGCTCCGACTATGCTGGCAAGGCCGCCACCCTAGGTAACGTCATGGCTTTCGAGGACCGGATCGCGCGATCAGGCGCCAGTCTGGTCGTGATGCCCGAGGCGCTATTCGGCGGCTATCCAAAGGGCGAGATGTTCGGCACACGGCTTGGCTACCGGATGCCAGAGGGCAGAGAGGCGTTTGCGCGCTATTACGACAATGCGGTCGACATGGACGGACCTGAACTGGCGGAGCTGGCAGGGCTGAGCGCGCGAACCAATGCGACGCTGGTGCTCGGCGTGATCGAGCGCGCGGGGTCGTCGCTGTTCTGCACCGCCGTGTTCATCGACCCGGAACGCGGCATCGTCGGCAAACACCGTAAGCTCATGCCCACCGGCACCGAGCGGCTGATCTGGTCGCAGGGTGACGGATCGACGATGCCGGTGGTCGAGAGTGCGGCCGGCAAGCTGGGCGCGGCGATTTGTTGGGAAAACCATATGCCGCTCTTCCGCACCGCGATGTATGCCAAGGGCGTCGAGATCTGGTGTGCGCCGACTGTGGACGAGCGCGACATCTGGCGAAGCTCTATGCGTCACATCGCGCATGAGGGCCGCTGTTTCGTCATCAGCGCTTGCCAAGTCCAGCCCTCGCCCACCGAACTGGGCATCACCGTTGCGCACTGGGATGACGACCGCCCCCTGATCGGCGGCGGCAGCATGATCGTCGGACCGCTTGGCGACGTGCTGGCAGGTCCGCTGGAGCAAGAGACTGGATTGCTGTCCGCTGAGATTGATACCGACGAACTGATCCGCGCCCGCTACGATCTGGACGTTGTCGGACACTATTCCCGCCCCGACGTGTTCAACCTTCACGTCGATGAGCGGCAGCGTGACGGCACAACCTTCATCGGCAGCTAGTACCATTTGCCTCGGTGTGGCGCGGCGGCGGCTTCTAACTATTGAGAGGGAGAGGTTTCTTCTAGAAATACAATTCTAATCTGGAAGCTGTCGTTGGGCTGCCGTAGCCGGCTCTACGATTCATGGCAAATCAGCCCGGACGCAGAAAGGGCTGGGCCTTCCAGTCCAGTCCTTCCCACATGCAAAATCGGAGTGGCTCAGAACCGCACGCCCACCCCCATCATGATTTGGTGCCGATCGAGGTCGAGGTCAAAGCGGTCGCCGTCCGGGAAATCATTGCTATAATCGAGCTCACCTTCCTTGTAGTTCGAATAGCGGTACTCAACTTTAGCGAAGACATTTTTGCTGATAGCCTGCTCGACACCTGCACCGATGCGCCAACCATCAGTGTCAATGTCGCGATTTGTTTCGACAGTGCCGCTGGCGTTGTTCACGTCGAACTTGGCGTTGGTGTAGCCACCTTTGGCATAGATCATGGTCGTCGGGGTCACCACATAACCCACGCGCGCGCCAACGTAGATATCCCGATTGGCCTTCACGTTACCAAGTCCGAATCCTTCGAAATCACCATCTTTGAAGCTAGTCTTGGCAGTAGACCAGGTTACCTCGGCTTCAGGTCCGACGACGAAGTTGTTGAAGCGGAAATCGTAACCCGCCCCGATGCCAAGAGCAAAACCATCTATCGACTGATCGTTGTCCTCATCGACGTCATCGTCGACACTACTGCCGGCCTTGGTTACGTCGTATCCAGCAAGAGCCTCCACATGAAAACCCGAAAACGGCTGAACCGTAACTGCGTCCTGTGCCATGGCAGGAACGACCGATGCCATGGAGGTGCCTGCGGCGACACAGATAAGCATCTTCTTCATCAATAAACTCCGATTCTTCAATGGAATGGTTAACTCGCACGCCCTTTGCGCAATGCGTGCCGATCCCATCTTCTCCTGCGAAATGTGCGAATCGCACAACTTGAATATATTGATAAACAATATATTATCAATGATAATCGCTTAATTCAGCGAAGTGCTGAGGCCAGCTATACCCAGATGATCGCAGTGCCATCTGAGAGATCGGGAAAGTAGCATCCGGTATCGCTCAGATTTTGCGCAATGAGAGTCATGCCGAGACCAAGACGCTGTCGTTGTCGGCATATTTGGCGCAAATGGCGGACAACTCGTCGTATCAAACGACGCTCACCATCACCGCATCGCTCCGGCCGCAGCAGCAGGGAGAGGGGAGGCTGCCAGCGACCGGAGCGGCTCGACCCGGTCAGCTAAATGGGCAACGCTGCGCCGGGGAGAAGAGGATAACAACCCATCAATTACCTTTATCTGTTCCGCCACCGAGAGCGATGTAAAGTGAGACGCCATTTTGCAATTCATTGGCGCGCAGCCTGATGAGTTGTTGCTCAGCGGCAAACAGATTGCGCTGCGCGTCGAGCACTTCAAGATAGATAGCGATGCCGTTCTCGTAACGCAGCATAGCGGTCTCCGCGAGACGTCGCTGAGCGGCGACGGCGCGCTCCTGGGCGACGATCTGCTCGCGGTAGCGTTGCCGTCCCACTAACGTATCTGACACCTCGCGGAACGCATTCTGCACGGTGCGCTGGTAGGTCGCGACCAGTTCGTCGCGCTGCGCCTTGGCCACGTCCAGATCAGCCTTGCGCTTTCCCCAGTCGAAGATTGGTAGCGCCGCGCTTGCACCGGCGGACCAGTTCTGGTTCGCGCCTTTGAGCAGGCCGTCGAGTTGCGGCGACACGAACCCGAATGCGCCGGTGAGCGAGATGGTGGGGAAAAAGGCCGCCCGCGCCGCGCCGATATTGGCATTTGCGGCACGAAGCTGTTGCTCCGCCTGAAGTATGTCGGGCCGACTTTCAAGCAGGGCGGAGGGCAGGCCCGGATCGAGCGCTTGAAACTGCCCTGAATCGCCTATGGGACGGCCCTGCGGGAGCGAACGAGAGACTGGTCCGCCGATCAGAACGAGAAGCTGATTATGCCGCTGCTCGGTCGTGCGCTGCAGTTCGGCGAGCTCGGTCTCGGCCTGCGTGAGCAGCGCGGCCGCCTGATCATAGTCGACCGACGATGTGACACCTGCGTCGAGCCGCAGTTTCGCGATGTCGACGCCCTGCTTGCGACTAACAACCGTGCGTTTGGCAAGGTCGATGCCTTCCTCGCCCGCACGAATGCCATAATAGGTTGCCGCCACGTCGCTGATCAGCGACAGGCGAAAAGCGCGCTGCGCTTCGATCGTTCCGAGATATTGCCGGCGCGCGCCTTCGCTGAGGTTCCGCACCCGTCCCCAGAAATCCAGTTCGAACGCGCTCACCGCCACCTGCACGGCATATTGATCATAGGTGACAGAGCCATTCCCCAGGGCATCGCCAAGGCCCAGCGATCCCAGCGGCGCGCGAGTGCGCGTGCCGCTCGCATTGCCGCCCAGTTGCGGCAGGCGCTGGGATTGCCGGATGCGGAACTGGGCGCGTGCCTGTTCGATCCGCGCGCTCGCCGCCGCAAGGTCGCGATTGTTGGCAAGCGCGACGGCAATATAGGCCTTCAGCCTTGGATCACCGAAAAAGCTTTCCCAGCTGATCGCCGAAGCAGTCTCGCCAGCCTGCCCGTTCGTCGAAGAATAGGCTGCCGGCACAGGAGAGGATGGCCGGACGTAAGTAGGTGTGAGGTTACAGCCAGACAGCGCTGCTGCGCCAAGCAAGCCAAGGGCTGGTTTACGCATGGGCATTCCCCTTGCCGTCCTTTGCATGCTGGCCGGTCTCCTCCGCCTCTTCGCGTGCATCGGTCGCCTCATGGTCGTGCTTGCGCACCAGCCAGCGCCGCATGACCAGGTAGAAGACCGGCGTAAAGAATATGCCGAGAAGCGTTGCCGCGATCATGCCGCCCATCACGCCGGTGCCCACAGCATGACGGCTCGCGGCACCCGCGCCGCTGGCGATGACGAGCGGGATCATGCCCAGGACAAACGCCAGGCTGGTCATCAGGATCGGCCGCAGCCGCAGCCGAGCGGCATTGATCGTCGCATCCAGCGGCGACACTCCGCGATCCTCTTCCTCAATCGCGAACTCGACGATCAGGATCGCATTCTTGGCGGCAAGGCCGATGATCGTGATGAGGCCGACATTAAAATAGACGTCCGCTGACAACCCCCTTGCCATGGTGAAGAGGATCGCGCCCAGCACGCCAAAGGGTACGACCATCAGCACCGAGAGGGGGATCGGCCAGCTTTCGTAGAGAGCTGCGAGCAACAGGAACACGACCACGACTGAGAGACCCAGCAACAGACCGATCTGGCCGCCCGCCTGTTTTTCCTCGTAGGCAGTGCCGGTCCATTCATAGGACAGGTTGCCGGTCAGAATCTTGCCCGCGATTCGCTCCATCTCTTCGAGCGCAGCACCGCTGGAAGCGCCCGGCGCCGCCTGCCCGGAAATGGTGACCGCAGGATAGCCATTATAGCGTTCGAGCTGCTGCGGTCCCGCCGTCCACCGGGCCGTAGTGAAGGCGGAAAAGGGTACCATCTCGCCCTTGTCGTTACGCACGCGGAGCGCCGCTACATCCTCCGCGCGCATGCGTTGCGCCGCCTCAGCCTGCAGATAGACGCGCAGTACGTTGCCGTCATTGACGAAATCGTTGGCATAGGCCGAGCCGAAGGCGATGGCGAGCGTCTGGTTGACGTCCCCGATCTGGAGGCCGAGGACACGAGCCTTGATCCGGTCGATATCGACGAAGAGTTGGGGAGCGGGGGGCAGCCCTTCCGGGCGGACCATAGCAAAAACCCTGCTTTTCGCCGCCTCGGCGAGAATGCGCTGGGCCGCGAGCTGCAACTGCATCCCGCCTTCGCCTCCACGATCCTCGATCTTCATCGTGAAGCCGGTTGCGTTGCCCAGGGCCTGGATGGGTGGGGGGTCGAGAGCGAAGACGGCGCCGCCGGTGATTCCGGCGAAGGCGGCGTTCGCGCGTCGAACCAGCGCGCTTGACGAGTTCGCTGCGCCTTCGCGTTGCTCCCATGGTTTGAGATCGATGAAGGAAAGGGCAGCCGATTGTCCCTGGCCGAAGAAACTGAACCCTTCGATCGACACGATATTGCGGACCTGCGGTTGCTTGCGCAGGAAGGCTTCCGCTTGGTCCACCGCTTCGCGCGTGCGCTCCATGGTCGCACCGGGCGGCGCGGTGTAGGTGGCGAACACATAGCCCTGATCCTCCGTGGGGAGAAACCCGCCCGGCAATCGCGTGAACAGCAGGACTGCGACCACGCACATCGCGGCGAACACCACCAGCCAACGCACGGGAACCGCCAGCATCCCGCTCACGCTCCGGGCGTAGCCGCCGGTCATCCGGTCGAAGCGAAGATTGAACGCATTGAAAAAGCGCGCCGACCATCCCCGGACTCCCGGTTTGGGCGCAAAGGGGTGGTCGCCATCATGGGATTGATGCGCCTTGAGCAAGGTCGCGCACAGCGCCGGCGTGAATGTCAGCGCGAGCACCGCCGAAAAGAAGATCGAGATCGCCAGCGTCACCGAGAACTGGCGATAGATGCCGCCGGTCGATCCCGGAAAGAAAGCCATGGGGATGAACACGGCGATGAGGACGAGCGTAATGCCGATGATGGCGCCGGTGATCTGACCCATCGCCTTGACGGTGGCGCGCCGGGGATTGAGGCCCTCCTCGCGCATGATCCGCTCGACATTCTCGACCACGACGATCGCATCGTCCACGAGGATGCCGATCGCCACCACCATGGCGAAGAGCGAAAGGACATTGATCGAATAACCGAACAAATAGAGGCCGAGGCAGGAGCCGGCGAGCGCGATCGGGACGACTAGCGCCGGGATGAGCGTGGCACGCCAGTTCTGCAAAAACAGGAACATCACGAGGAAGACGAGGACCATCGCCTCCACCAACGTATGGATGACGCTCTCCACCGATGCGGTGATGAAGGGCGTGGTATCGAACGGAACCGTCCAGACCATGTCACCCGGAAAGGTCCGTTCCAGATCCTTGAGCCGCGCCCTGACGGCCTCGGCTGTGCCGAGCGCATTGGCGCCGCTGGCCAGCTGTATCGCCATGCCCGCCGCCTGCTCGCCGTTGCGCGTGAGGCGGAAGCTGTAATTGTCCTGGCCCAGTTCGACCCGCGCGACATCGCCAAGCCGGATGGTGGAGCCGTCCGGGTTCGAACGCACGATGATCTGCCGGAACTGCTCGGGCGTCGAGAAGCGGTTCTGAGTGACGATCTTCGCATTGAATTCCGAGCCGCCGGCAAGCGGCTGTTCGCCGAGTCCGCCGCCCGCCGTCTGGCTGTTCTGTTCCTGGACGGCGGCAAGCGCTTCGGCAGCGGAAATACCGTAGCCGGCGAGCTTCTCCTGATCGAGCCAGATGCGCATCGCATAGGAGGAGCCGAAGAGCTGAATGTCGCCGACGCCTGGGACACGGCGCAACTCATCGACGATCTTGGTCGCAGCATAATTGCCCATTTCGAGCGCGCCGAGCTTGCCTGTCCTGGATTCCAGCGTGACGAGCATGAGGAAACCGGAACTGGACTTGGTCACGCTGACGCCGAGCTGGCGCACTGGCGCGGGGAGGCGTGGCTCCACCCGGCTCAGCCGGTCCTGCACCTGGGATCGCGCGACATCGAGATCGGTGCCTGGCTTGAAGGTCACCGTGATCTGGGCGGTGCCGTTGGCGCGGCTTGTCGAGGACATGTAGAGGAAATTCTCGACTCCGCTCATCTCCTTCTCGATGATCGAGGTGACCGTGCGATCCAGGGTCGCCGCGTCAGCGCCATTGTATGTCACTTGGAGATTGAGCGCGGGGGGCGCCACCGCCGGATACTGCTCGACCGGCAGCAGGCGTAGCGCGATGATCCCGAACAGCGCGACGAAGATGGCGATCACCCACGCGAAGACTGGGTGGTAAACGAAAAAGCGGTTCATGACGCGACCCCGTCAGCGAGCCGTGCCGGATGCGGCAGCGGTCTTCACCCGGGGCGTGACCTTCTGTCCTGGCTGGACCTTCATCCAGCCATCGATGATCACCCTGTCACCGGGCCGGAGGCCCGATGAAATCACCCATTGTCCCCCCATCTGGCTGCCCAGCTCGACCGTGCGCCGCACGACGCTGTTGTCGCGGGCGACGAGCAGGACAGCGGCTTCCTCGCCTGCAATCTGGACGGCGCGCGCCGGCACGCTGATACCGCCACGCAGGGTGCCTGCCACGATCCGGCCTCGCACGAACTGGCCGGGAAGGAGCTGGCGGTCGGGATTGGCGAAACGCGCCCGGACCAGTTGGCTTCCGGTGGAGGGATCGACCGTCTGGTCGGCGAAGTCGATATGGCCCACGGTGCCATATTCGCGTCCGTTCTCCAGGATCAATCGCACTTCGATCCGGGCGAGGTCGGGAACGCGAAGAGCCCCGGACTGGACCTGTTGCTGCAGGTCGAGCAGGCGCGCGCTCGCCTGGGTGAACGTGGCGTAAATCGGCGATAGCTGGTTGATCTGCGTCATCAGGGTCGCGGAAGCGCCGCTTACCAGCGCCCCTTCGGTGACCTGTGCACGTCCGACGCGTCCTGCGATCGGTGCACGTACGGTCGTATAGCCGACCTCCAGGCGCGCGCGGGCAAGCGCCGCGCGCGCATCGGCGACATTCGCGTCGGCCTGCCGCGCGTCGGACAGGGCCGCATCATATTCCTGGGCACTAACCGCCTTTCGGCTGACCAGCGGTTCATAGCGTGCCACGATCGAACGCGCATTGGCCTGCGCTGCGCCCGCGCGCGCCAGCGTCGCTTGCGCCTGGGCAAGCTGGGCCTGCTTGTCGCGTGGATCGATCAGGAACAGCGGAGCACCGGCGGGTACGTCCGACCCTTCCTGGTAAAGCCGCTGCTCGACGATGCCATCGACCCTTGCCCGGACCTCGGCGGTTCGCACGGCTTCGATCCGGCCGGGTAATTCGATGATGTTGGGAACATCGCCTGCGACGATCTTGACGATGTCAACCGGCGGCGGTGGGGGCGCCTGACGCTGCGGCCCGCCACAGGATGCGAGCAGCAGCGCGGCGGGAATGGCGAGCCAGCATAGCTGTGAGAAGAGTGCATGAGGCTGCAGACGGACGGTTTCGAACGACGCCTGGGAAAGGTTGAATGGCGGCAAGGTCTGCCCCTCACATATTGACGGTCATTGGGATTTTTGGGCCGACAGCCTGAGCAATCTGGCTTACCGCCCAAACGTGTAGGAAATGGAGGCGAAGCCACTGGCGTTCAGCTTATCCTGGACAAGCGGGCTGTCGCTCACATCGCCCACGACCCTGATCGCGCTTCCCCCAACAGAAAGGTTCCAGCGTGGTGACAGGCGGTAATTGGCGACGAGATTGAACGTCACGTCCTTGAAACCGCTGCCGGGGCTGAAGCGGGAAAGACCGGATGCCGCTGCCTCTTCCGGGGAGATCCCGAAATAGCGGTCATTATATTTGCTGTCGGCCCATGTCGTGCCGAGGCCCGGCACGATCGTGAGGTGATCATCGAGTCTCACGGGGTAGCTGATGACGGCGTCAGCTACCGTGCCCTTGGTACCGCCCAGCACCTTGGTCACGCCGACCGTGCTGACGAAGCCCCATTTGCGTATCGTGGCGTTGGCCCGGATGCCGGCTGCATTCTTGATACGTTCGATGCCGGTCGGCACGTCCTTCTGCCGATAACCGAGCACGAAGACTGCGCCTGCGCCCATGTTGATCTCGTCTGTCACCGGCACGCTGACGCCGATTCCGGAATAGGTGTTGGCAACGAAAATGCCTTGCCGAATGTCGATGACGGGAAGTGGCAGGACCCGCGTCGAATCGCTGCCCTCGAACGTGGGTAGCACAGTGGCTCCTGCACCGATGGTGACATGGTCGGCCATGTGTGGGGTCTGCTCGCCATCTTTTGCCATGGCCGCGCCGGGAACGAGAGAGCCCGCAAGACAGAGGGTGAAGACCCGAACGGCGGGAATCTTGCTCACATCCGCCTTTGCGCCATTTGCGTGGGAAAAAGATCGCCCAAAGATCGTTGTCATGATAGGCACACCTAAAAGCGTTGATTGTCAACGATTCAATATCGAATACCGATATTATGTCAATGATATTCGATTGCCCGTGTTTGGCAGCCTATTGTTTATGAATATGTGGCCGACGGAAGTGGGACGATCGATCCGGGGAGGGGCGAAATGGAAACACGAGGTTGCCAATGGAAAGTGAAGATGTCCCCTATGAGGGGGGAGGCGGTTTCGGATTCGGCATCAAGGCCGCTATCGTGACGGCCACGCTCTTGCTCGCGGTTTCCCTGCCGTTGCGATACATCATTGCCTGGCGGGAGCCGGCTTACGCCTCGCTCGTGGGATTACCCTGGCTTCGTACGCTTCCCCCGTCCACCATCATCGTCGCAACGATAACGGTGACCGTGCAATCCATCCTCATGGCGTTCGTGGTCCGGGAGATATGGACGATAGCCGGCAGCTTCCATCGGGGTGAGTTCTTCTCGCGCTTCGTGACGAAAGCCATGCGCCGGGCAAGTGGGCTTCTCTTAGGAGTGAGTGTCGCCGGGGCGCTAGGCGTCGTCATCGGCCTTGCCTCGCTTTCCATGCTCGACGGCGACCTCCCGCCGCTCGGCCTTGGCGCCTCGCTTCTCAATATGCCTGCCGGCGCGCTGGTGTGTGGTCTTTTAGCTTATGTAATCGCCGGCGCATTCGATCGTGCTATCCGCATGGCCGACGAAGCCCGGTTCATGGTTTGATCATGTGGATCATATCAAGATTGGACGTCATGCTTGCTCTTCGCAAGACGAGCCTCAAAAGGCTGTCCGAAGCCACCGGGATCAGCATGGCCAACCTCTCCATCCTCAAGACGGGGAAAGCCCGCGCGGTCCGTTTCTCAACGCTTTCCGCAATCTGTCATGAACTGCAATGCCAGCCTGGCGACCTGCTGGAATTTGACCTGAACGCCGCGCCTCCTGAAGAGGGAACATAATAAGTTAATTATCACACATTCAAACAAGGGCAAATACGGGACGCGGAATGAAGGCGGTTCACGACAATATCGACGGCCCGTTCGCGATCGGCGAGGACATGGCGCTCTATGGCACCATCACTGGCGACGCGACCTTGCAAGGCGGTGTGCGGTTCATCCTGCACGGCACGATCATGGGCGACCTGACGATCGAGCCGAAGGCACGCGCCATCCTCCACGGCACCATAGCGGGGCGCATCTACAACAAGGGCGGCCGGGTCGAGATATTCGGCATGGCCGGCGCGGTCGAAAATCTCAGTCGCCATGCCGAGACGATCATTGATCCTGGCGCGCACGTCCGGGGTGGACGACCGCGCCGCGAGGGGAGCGCGCACGCATGAACGAGACCGCCCACATGGCAAGCGAGGCCGTTTAAACGATTCGAGATCCACCGCCGATAGGAACACTCTATGGACAACGACGAGGACGCCTTTGCTGACAACTATGCCGAGCGCGACCAGGCCAAGGCGTTGCGTGAGCAGGCCCGCGCGGGCGGCCTGCGATTCGAGACGTATCTTACCGGCGATCAGGCCGATTGGCTGTTGGAGCGGGTCGAGTGCGGCCTGTTCATTGACCCGTCCGAGGCCGTGTTTGCGATCGTCCAGAATTTTCGTGAACTGGAGCCGCACCGCGCCTTACGCGACGAACTGCTAGGCCGGATGCTCGATGCATCGGCGGCCGATCTGGAATCGGCCCGCCCCGCCGACGAGGTGTTTGACGAGTTGCGCCGGGAGCTGGCGCAGCCGCGTCCCGAACCGCCGCGCTGGGAGAAAATCGCGCGATGAACCAGCTCGCCCCCCTGCCCTCGCCCACACTGGCGTTGCCGGCGCTGGTCGCGGCGGCCGACGACGCCACGCGGCTGCGCTTCCTTGAGTTCTTCGCCGTCACCATCCGTAATCCGCACACACGCCGCGCCTATGCGCGCGCGGCGGGCGACTTCTTGGCTTGGTGTGATGCGCGCGGCGTTACCTCCCTTGCCGGCGTGCAGCCGCTCCACGTCGCGGCCTGGATCGAGGCGCTGGGGGGCGAGCTGGCCGCGCCTAGCGTCAAGCAGCAGCTCGCCGGCGTGAAGCATCTGTTCGATTGGCTGGTGACGGGCCATGTCGTGCCGGTGAACCCCGCCGCATCGGTGCGCGGGCCGGCGCACAGCCAGCGGCGCGGCAAGACGCCGGTGCTGGCCCCCGACGAGGCGCGGGCACTGCTCGATCGGATCGACGTGACCACCCATGCCGGCCTACGCGACCGCGCCTTGATCGGGTTGATGGTCTATTCGTTCGCGCGGGTCGGCGCGGCGCTGGCGATGAAGGTGGAGGACGTGTTCGTGCAGAACCGCCGCCTATGGGTCCGGCTGCACGAAAAGGGCGGCAAGCGCCATGAGATGCCCTGCCACCACAATCTTGAGCATTACCTAGCCGAATATCTTGATGGCTGCGCGCTGCGCGACGATCGCAAGGGGCCGTTGTTCCGCACGATCGGACGCAAGACTAAGCGACTAAGCGATACCCCCCTGCCCCAGCCCAATGCGTTCGCGATGGTGCGCCGGCGCGCGGCGGCGGCCGGGATCGGCACGGCGATCGGCAACCACTCGTTCCGCGCGACCGGGATCACCACCTATTTGAAAAACGGTGGCACCTTGGAGACGGCCGCGACGATGGCGAACCACAGCTCGACGCGCACCACCCAGCTCTACGATCGCCGGCCCGATGACGTGACGCTGGACGAGGTGGAGCGTGTGTTGATTTAGCGTCTGGAAATTCGAGCCTTTTTCAACAGCCCCGCGCGTTTGAGGGACACGGCGACTGACGGAGAGCCGTTCAATGAGGTTGTTGGCAGTACGGCAATCCAGCACGCAGTTTCGGATGGTTTGGCCTCATTTCCAGTTACCTTTCTGACAGATCGCCTACGGACGAAGGTCGCCAGTCCGGCACACCTACTTGCTTGTGATAATCATTCGCACTAGTGGCAGGTTAACACAGATTGGGCAGTGCGGGGGTTACATGAAGTTTCAGCAAGGTCTGCACATATCGTGCGCGTTGATAGCAATGACGATCGGGGCGGCGGCGCACGCCAACGAGTCTGGTGAAGACCAGCAGCGCACAGACATTATCGTTACAGGTTTGCGAGACGGCTACGTGCCCCAGGACAGCTCCGCCGCGAAGGTGGCGCTCCCGCTCCGCGATATCCCGCAGTCCATCGCCGTTGTGCCCGCCGAGGTTCTGCGCGACCAGCGGGCGCTGTCGCTCCAGGATGCTGTCAAGAACGTGCCTGGCGTCACACTCGCATCAGGCGACGGGCAGCGCGACGAGTTCAGGATACGCGGTTTTACGGCAATCGCCGACCAGTTTGTGGACGGCTTCCGGGACGACGCTCTCTATTATCGCGACCTGTCGAACGTCGATCGTATCGAGGTCATCAAGGGTCCGGCGGCGGTGCTATATGGCCGGGGATCATCAGGCGGCCTGGTCAATCGCGTGACCAAGAAACCCGATGGCGACATCACCGCCTTCGTTCTCTCGGCAGGTTCGTTCGACAGCTACCGGGGCGAGATCGATATCGGCCGCCTCGATCAGACGTCGCATGTCGGCTTCCGCCTGACCGGCGCGCTGGAGGACAACGGTAGCTTCCGCGAGCAGCAGTTCCTCAAACGCTTTGCGTTGGCGCCCTCGCTACTGATCGGTGCCGGACAGAACACGACCATCCTGATCCAGGCCGACTATGTGAACGATCGCCGCTTGATGGACCTTGGCATACCGGCCCTGAACGGCCGCCCCGTCGATGTGCCGCGTTCCACCTATTATGGCGCGGCCAATGCCCGTGACGCCGATCTCGCGCATTCGGAAGTAGTGTCGCAGCGTGTGGCCGTGACCCACCGCTTCTCCGACACACTCAGCCTGCGCAACGGGTTCAATCATTATCGCTACACGCTGGACCGGCAGAGCACGATCCCCTCGGCGGTCGATGCGGCGGCGCAGACGGTGACGCTGGAACACAGTCGCTTCGATCGCGATGAGGCAGGCTGGTCCAACCAGACCGAGCTTACCCAGAAGCTTGACCTGCTCGGAACGGCGCACACCATTCTCTACGGCTTTGAGATCGCGCATCAGAGCAAGGGCAGCCAGCGTTTTGCGGGCCGGACGGTCGCGGTGACGTCGATCTTCGATCCTGTCCTGCCGGTGGTCGACAATGACAGCTTCAATACGTTTACCGACAACAGTGTCACGCGCCTCGATACGCGCGGCCTCTATGTGCAGGATTTGATCGACTTCGGGCATGGCATCAAGGCGATGCTGGGCCTTCGGCACGACTGGTTCATCCAGAAGACCGACCGGCGTTTGCCGGGCCAGACCGACCTGGCCCGGACCGATCGCAACTGGAGCCCGCGTGCAGGATTGCTGTTCCAGCCCGACGATGCGCAATCCTACTATGTGTCTTGGAGCCGTAGCTTCCAGCCTTCGGCCGAGACCTTCGCGCTGGCCGCCAACAACACCGATATCGAGCCTGAACAGACCACCAACAAAGAAGCCGGCGCGAAATACACGCTCTTCGGAGGGCGGCTGTCGGTGCAGGCAGCCGCCTTCATCCTCCGGCGAACGGGGATCAAGGGCACCGATCCTGTGACGCAGCGTATCGTGCCGATCGGCACGCAGCGGACGCGCGGTGTTGAGCTGTCCGCCGCGTTGGATTTGCCGGAGAACTTTCGCGCGATCGCGGGCTATGCCCATCTCGATACGCGCATTACGGAATCGGCGACACCCAGCATGATCGGCAAGCGCGCCACGCTTACTCCGCTAAATTCCGCGAACCTCTTCTTCACCAAAACGATTGCCACCCATTATGGCTTAGGCGGTGGGGTCAATTATGTCGGCGACCGCTGGGCCGACCCTGCCAATACGACGGTCCTGCCCTCCTACGTGACGTTCGACGCCCTTGCGTGGGCGCAGTTTGGTCCCGTCCGCTTGCAGCTCAACGCTCATAACTTGACCAACAAGCGTTACATCATCGCTGGGCACGGCACCTCGCCGATCCTGAATCTGCCGGGTGCGCCGCGTTCGGTCATCGGCACGGCCCGTTTCAGCTTCTGACAAGCTTTGGAGCGTTTCTCATACGGCATGATGTCCTTCACCGTTGAGGCTAGCCCAATCCAAAGGCCGCTCGGCTTTCTCGTGCGATCTGGTCCATGCGCTTGCGAAACGCACCGGCATGGCGGCCAGAGAGGTCATGGAGGACGCACCGCGAGGTATGCTCACATTTGTCTCACCGAACCCGTTCTACAAGCCTTGGACGGCTTCCGGAGAAATCGACCCAAGGGTTGGTATTTAAGAGGTCCGCGTGCGGGACGCTATCGTCCTGGTATCGCATGATGAATTCCTTCGGTCCGTGCCCGAAGGCAATCACTAAACCGTCGGGCGGGTCCATGTAACCAGCGTGCATGCCAAGCCCTGGATAGCTCAAACGCAGTGCCGGGTCATTCGGACCGACGCGATCGACCGTCAGACGTGTGACCACTCCGTCCGGCAGAACGAACATCCAGGTAAACGGGCCGCCGGCAACGACTGTCATCACCTCATCCATCGCTACTCCGTCGTCCGCAATATTGACGTGCAGTCGTCCAAAGCGTCGCAGTACGTCTGACTGCTGCTGAGCGGTCATCGCTTTCATGTCATAGACCTTGGGATAAGGCGACACGCCCGGCTCCGCGCTCGACAGATAGCCGCCGCGGTGCGCCTCGGGCGTCCGTCCGGCTAACTCGATTTGCTCCAGCAACTGTGTGCGGTTCAGGTAGAAAAGCGTGATCAGCTTCTTCTGCTCTGCCTCGGACACGGCGCGTGTTTCGGAAGCGCGAAGAATCGGCTTGGCGCCTTCGGGGATCGCAACCGTGCTCGCGCGCACGCCAGCACCGCGCAACACCGCATTTACGTTTTCAACGCCTACCACTTCACTGCGCCCGTTGCTGAACTGTAGCTTCACGATGTCGCGCGCTTGGGCGGGCAGGACCATCAAGGCACTGGCGGCTACCGCCGTCAAAAGCCCCCTCGATTTGGACGACTTGAACATTTGGTTTCCTCCGAAAAACGGGAAGTTTATTGAACTGCGCGCTCGCGCGGTCATGCCGCAGGCGAAGGGCCCTTGAGTTCTACGCGGTTTCCGTCCGGATCGTGCAGATACAGGGACGGACCGTCGCCCTGAGCACCGTAGCGGTGCCGAACGGGCAGTTCGAGCTCGAGACCAAATTTCTGCAAGTGCGCAATCAGAGCGTGCTCGTCGAACGGAGCTATTCGCAGGCAGAAATGATCAAAGTTGGCCTGGTGTTGATCGACGTGGGTGCCGCCGCCGACTGGGCCGTTGATATCGAGAAGGTCGATCATAGACGAGCCAGCCCGCATATGAACCATTCCATATTCGGGACGCCGACGATCCAACGTGCAGCCGATTACGTCCCTGTAGAACGCAATGCTGCGCTCCAGATCGGACACACGAAGGACGACATGGTCGATCGCATCGAGATTGAATGGATAGTCGGACATATCTCAAGCCCTTTGATATTTGATGACCGATTATATCGCATTATCAATTCTGATGGAAATCACATTTCATCATAGTTATCATTCGTCATATGGATGAATTGAGACGCATTGACCTCAATCTGCTCGTAACGTTGCAAGCGTTGCTCGCAGAGCGACACGTGACGCGGGCTGCCGTCAGGCTCAATAAGAGCCAGCCTGCCGTCAGCCATGCTCTGGCGCAGTTGCGAAAGCATTTCGACGATCCGCTGCTGGTCCGCCGGGAGAAGGGGCTGACGCTGACGGCCAAAGCACAGCAACTTGCGGAGCCGCTGGATCAGGCACTTGATGGCCTCAATTGCTTGCTTGCCATGCCGGACTTCGATCCTTCAAAGGCCAGCCGTCGCTTTCGGCTCGCCCTGTCAGATTATGCAGCACGCATCATGTTGCCGCACCTTGCTCGTCATCTGCGTAGCGCTGCCCCGGGCATTGATCTGGCCGTCAGCCAAGGCAGTAGTCGCGAAGCGCTCATAGGCCAGCTTGTAGATGGTGAAATCGATTTGGCCCTCAGCATCTTTTCGGATCTGCCGCCTGATATTCGGGCCGAAACGCTGTTTGAGGAACACTTCGTCAGCATCGCCGACAAGACCAGTCTTCCACAGGCAGGCTCGCTCCTTCTTGAAGATTGGCTGAGCAGGCCACATGTCATGCTCGCCCTTCGTCCTGACGCCGTCGACGAAATCGATCGCGCCTTGTCCACGATGGGGTTAGAGCGACGCATCGCGCTGGCTCTGCCGCACTGGTCGGCTGCCGTGGACCTTCTACCCGGTACGGACCTGATCCTGACAATTGCAAGCCGTGCGGTCACGTCGGTGAAGCCACACGACGATTTACGACTGTTCGTACCCCCTTTCCGGATTCCAAAGGTCGATTACAGGCAAGCATGGCATGTCCGAAGGGAAAGTGATCCCGCGCATCGCTGGTTACGGCAAGTGATTCTTGCTTGCGCGCGCAATACTGGGCCTGGAGAAGGGCCGGCAGCTTGATAGCTGCCCGGACGATCATGCAATACGCCTTTCGCGGATCATCAGTAGCGACCAATCGTTAAAGTTGTCGCGTCTGGCAAACGCTGCTTTTCGAGACAACATGGCCGGTCAGGCCGGGAAAACCGCCCTTTCCCGCCCTGGCGTCTGAAAACCCATCTCGGAATCTATGTCGCTAAAACGGGTGAATTGTTACCTTGGTTTTGCCTCTGCTGACGGCGCGAGCATGTCACCTGGTTTTCTTTCACGCATCACGATTAGCTTCTTGGCCGGAATATCGAGAATTATTTCAGCCCTTTCGAGCAAGCCCTGACCCAAAAGGCCATCTTGATTGCCGGGCAAAGGACCAGAGTTGTCAACTGGCGCTCCTTCAACAGTTGATCCTGCGAAGGTAATCCTATTACCCAGCGTGCGCCGAGTTGAAAGATTCGCACCTTCAATTCGGGTAGAGCTACCTTCTGTTGGTTGGCCATCATTTGGAAAAATACGATTCCATGCTGCGTCAGACAAAGTGACCACACCATTTGACCCTAGGTCAATTTGCAGACGTACCGGATGACCGTTTATCTCCGCTTCGATCTGATCTCCCGAAACAAGAGGAATTTCACGACTGTATGCGTCAGTTCGAGGTGTGGCACTGCCCGAGGGGACCAGCATCAGGACGTTACGAGATGGAACGATGGTAAGCGCTGAGTGCGCTATAACGTCCGCTCCCAGGACGGCATCGACCGGGTGCTTCATTTGTGCAGAGGCAGCCGATAAATCGATAACGCCGGTCGAAGTGGTGAAATTAAGCTGGTGAGGAACATCTATCGATACGCCCTCTGCCATCCCAAGCGGTAACTCGCCCGTGCCGGTCCGGGCTGCCTTGCCGGTTTCGCGGATTTTCAAACCGATACGGCGAGCAAAGCCAGCATCAAGGGCGGTATGGCTAGAGCCGTTGTCGAGTAGGATTGTTGCCGGTTCGCCGTTGATAGTGCCTTGAAAGAAGATCAGCCCCTGAAAGCGTTCAAATGGAAGCGGCGTCCAGCCCTCGCTACGACCAACATAAGCGATATTACTAACATAAGTGAGTGCCGCTTGTTGCTCTGTCTGCGATGGCGGTGGTCCGTTCTGTGCGACCGCAATGCTGCTAGTCATGCCCAGAGCGAGTGCGCTTGCAATAGGGAGGACGTGGGAGAACCGTGCATGGGTAGGCATTAGGATAAATTCTCCAAATATCTGTTATCCTATTGTAATCGGTCATACGACAATCAGGCGATAGCCGCCATTAGGCGCCCAGCGCTGGCGCACAGGACCAGCGGCCACCCTGCCAATGGAAGCTGACCCGCTGCGCGTTGTGGATCGCGGGCGGCTCGCCCTTGCGCCAGAAACCGAGCATCTTGCCCCGATCGTCCAGATGCGCGTCGGCGACGATCGCGCGCGCGGCCTGGATGAACTGCCCATGCCCGAACACATAGACCAGCGAGGCGGGCGGCATGGCGGCGAGCCGCGTCAGCGCCGCCTCGCAGCGCTGTAGCAAGGTGGCGAAGCTCTCCGCCCCTTCCCCGTCGCAATAATCAGGATCGGCCGCGTTCCAATAGCGTTCGAGGTGCGGCATCCGGTCGGCGCTGCGCGTGCCGTTCCAGCGCGCCGGCTGTAGATAGGTGAACTCTTCGATCGGCCAGACTTCAACCGGCACGCCGGGAAAGCGCGCGATCGTCGGCGCGGCCGTCTGCCGGGTGCGGGTATAGGGCGACGTGACGATGAGTGCGGGCGCTTGCGTCCAACTCGCCGCAACTTCGCGCGCCTGTTCCTGGCCCAGCTCCGTCAGCTCGATCGCGCCGAGATCATGGCACGGCACGCCGGCGTTGCCGGTGCTTTGGCCGTGGCGGATGAAAATCGCCCGCATGTGCGTCATCTATCCGAATACCTCGCTATGAGAGCCAAGGCGCGCGAGGCGCAGCGTTTCGTCATCGGGCTTGGCGTAGATCAGCACCAGGTCCGGCTTTATGTGGCAATCGCGATAGCCGGCCCAATCGCCGCTCAGATCGTGGTCGCGATATTTGGGATCAAGCGGCGTGTCGGTCGCGAGCGCGGCCAGGACGGACAGAAGATCGGCGTCGAGCGTGGCGCGATGCCGTCCCTTCGATTCCCGCTTGTAGTCGCGCTTGAACCGGGTCGAACGGTCAATCGTCCGCATGGAGGTCCGCCATCAGCGCCTCGACGCTGGCGAACTTGGTCCCCTTCCCCGCCGCCAGTTCCGCCATCGCCTCGCGCGTCGCGGCGTTCGGCACCTTGACCTCGAAAGGCAAGCGCCGTTCATCGGCGATACGCAGCATCAGCAGCCGGATCGCGTCGGAAATCGAAAGCCCCATAGCGCCCAGCGCGGCGGTGGCGCGCTCCTTCGTGGCATTGTCGATCCTGGCGCGAACATAGGTGTCGGAAACAGCCATTTGGATTTCCCTCTGAAAACGTAGTCCCAATGTAGTCACATAATCCGATTTTGGCAAGGCACAGGCGGTCATGCGCCTGCCGCTGGCGCGGCACCGTGGCTCTACTCGCTGCGCTCCCCAAGCCCGCAAGCGGTCTTGGCCCAAGGTGACGATCCACATGGCGGGCGAGATCGCTGCGCGGATCTCGCGTCATGGTGCCGGCGTGCGCCGGCGTCGATGTTCGTTTGAAGGGGGGAAAGGCGGTCCCGTCCGCCTCTCCGCCGCAACGGGATTAGACGGGGCCGTGCCTCGCTGCGCTGCGGCCGCACCACCCCCATCGAATCCCGCTGCCCCCCTCTCTCGCCGGCGTTCTTGGGCGTCCGTGTTCCGGCCGATGGCATGGCCATCGCCGGACAGGCGATTTGAAGGGAGTAAGGACGATGACCCACGAAACCCGCGAAAGCTGGCTCAATGCGGTGGCGCTGGGCATGGCCCCGCTGTTCGAGGCGCTGGACGCCCCCCTGCCCGATCGCGTGCGCGTGGCGATCGGCTTCACCAGCAGAGGCGCGAAGGCCAAGGCAATCGGCGAGTGCTGGGATAATCGGCTCAGCGCGGACGGGCATTTTGAAATCTTCATCCGGCCTGACCTGGCGCACGCGCCCGACGCCATGCCGGCGCAGATCGCGGCCATCCTCGCGCATGAGCTTGTCCATGCCGCCGTCGGCATCCCGGCAGGGCATGGGAAAGCGTTTAAACGGGTCGCGCTGGGGCTTGGCCTGGTCGGGCCGATGCGCGCCACCACCCCCGGCGAGGCGTTCCTTGCGGCCATCGCGCCAATCTTGGAGGGCGTCGGCCCCCTCCCCCATGCCCGTCTCGACACGGACGGAGAGTCGACCGCGCCCAAGAAGCAGAAAACCCGGATGCTCAAATGCGAGTGCGCGACGTGCGGCTATACCGTCAGGACCGCGCGCAAATGGCTTGAGCAGGCCGGAGCGCCGCTTTGTCCGATCGAGGATCACGGCCAGATGAGCCATGAGCCGCTGGACGATGACAGTGAGGATGAGGGCGGCGAGGACGGCTAGGCGCTCCGCCCCTTTCATCCGATTGCCGCTTGCGCTATGACCACATGCAAACATGCGGTCATGTAAGGATATTCACATGCCAACAATTGCGATAATTAGTCAGAAGGGCGGCGCGGGGAAAACCACCCTCGCCTTGCACCTGGCCGCCGCCGCCGAGGATTCCGGGCATACCGCCCTTGTGAT
Organism: Novosphingobium sp. TCA1; assembly: GCF_009811895.1. Classification (NCBI taxonomy): domain Bacteria; kingdom Pseudomonadati; phylum Pseudomonadota; class Alphaproteobacteria; order Sphingomonadales; family Sphingomonadaceae; genus Novosphingobium; species Novosphingobium sp. TCA1. Next base: position 28,834 of record NZ_BLJH01000037.1, read on the forward strand.
CGACCTCGACCCGCAGGCGACGGCGAGCCAATGGGCGGCATGGCGCAAGGATGCGCCCCCGGTCGTGATCGACAGCGCGCCCCCTCGCCTCGCCGCGAAGATCGAGCAGGCAAGCGCGCAGGGCGCGGCGTTCATCGTGATCGACACCCCGCCCCATGCCGACAGCGCGGCCAGCGCCGCCGTCGAGGCGGCCGACCTGGTGTTGATCCCTTGCCGCCCCAGCGCGTTCGACCTGGCCGCGATCAAGACGACCGCCAGCCTTGTGAAGATGCGCGGCAAGCCCGCTTTCGTGATCTTCACGGCGGGAAGCCCGACCGCGCCGCGCATGTATGACGAGGCGGCGCAGCTCGTGCGGGATTATGGGCTGGACGCCTGCCCGCATCATGTCGCGGATCGCGCCGCCTTCCGCCACGCGGCGGCCGAGGGCAAGACGGCAATGGAGATCGAGCCGGACGGCAAGGCGGCCGACGAGGTGCGCCAGCTTTACAAGTGGACATGCGAGCATGTAAACATGCAAGCATCAGCGAAGAAGCGGAGGGCCAGCGCATGAGCAGCCGGAAAGGATCATTGCTTGCATTGCGGGATCGCGATGCAGTGCCGGCGACGGCCGAGCCGGAGGCGAGGGCAACGCCGGCGATCGAGCGCGGGGCAGGGGGCGGCACCGGCAGCAGCCCGGTTGCGCCGAGCCGTCAGGGCAAGAAGGCCATGACCGGCTATTTCAGCCCGGAAATGTCGTTCGCCATGCATATGACCGCCCGCAAGCACGGCATGAGCCTGCAAGACGCTATGGCTGAGGCGTTCAACGACTGGCTGCGCAAGATGGGGGAAAGCCCTGTAGGCAAGTGAGCATGTTCACATGCAAACATTTGGCGCTGGCGATGGCATTGACCGCGCTTGCGCTTGGGGGGTGCGGGGAATCCGCGCGAGAATCTGGCAAAGAGCCGGAACGCCGCAGTGATCCGATGGACTATTTCTATCGGCCCGCACACACTTGGAAGCAGGAATATCCTCTGATCCGCTGGCATGAGCGGGAGCCTGGCAGGTTGTTCGAGACGACCTTGCGGCCGACAGCAATGCAGGCCGCGTTTCCGACAGCCTATCTCTCCCGGATCACGCGCAACGATCAGGCGTGGGCGAAACGCATCTATGATGTGGTCTATGGCGGATTCTATCTTTCCGATTTCTCGCCACTTCCACCAGAAAAGGGAACCCGAGCGCGAAGTGATTTTGAGCGTAACGAAATCGCCTTTGAGATCGGCGGTTGGCAGCGATCGGGCGCTACCGACCCGCAAATGCTGGTCAAGCTTTACGAGGCCCGCATAGAAAAGCGCGGGCACCTTATGGTGCTTGTGACCGACAAAGGGCGCAGTTGGCATTACTTCACGGACCCGGCCGCGAGCGATCTGGACGGCCAAGCCGTTTCGGTCGAGTGCAATTTCATGTGCACTGCTCAACTGACCATCCCGCAGGAAATGGCGGGACTGCTACCCATGCGCGAGGGAGAGTTGCCGGGGCGCACGATCGGCGCGGAACTTGCGATTATCTTTCACCCCGACGACATAGACGACTGGCCCGAGATACGCAGGAAAGCGGTATGCTTCGCGGCGCTGTCCATCCGAAACCTTGATGGGGGCGTTTGCGGGAGGGGGCGGAATCCTACGCTAAGGATTTGGGCCAGCGATATTCCCC
>NZ_BLJH01000038.1:0-29739 GCF_009811895.1 Novosphingobium sp. TCA1
CTCGGAGAATGAATCAGATCGCTGACGCTTTGGGAATCCTGTTTATGGGTATGTGACCTAGACCTGCGCCTGCATATCGGCGGGCGCGAGGCGCTCTATGCCTTGCTGCTCGAAGACAAGGTGCACCTAGCCGTCACCGCCTCGCAGCCCGAAGATCCGCGGTTGGCCTTTCATGCGCTGGGCGAAGAGCACCTGCGCGCCGTAGCCTCACCCGCCGTGGCCATGCGGATTGCCGAATTGCCGCTTGCCGACGGGCTCAACCGGACGGCCCACCTCGCCTACGACCTCGACCGACCGCTGCTGCGTACCTGGCTCCATGCAAACCAGATCGAGCTGACGAGCCAGCCCGCGTTGACCGCGCCCGATCTGAGGGTGCTACGGTCGGGATTGTGCGCGGGTCTCGGCTGGACGGTGATGCCCGGCTATCTCACCCGCAGCGAACGCGCTGCCTGCACGCTGATCGAGATACCCGCCCCGGTCACGGTGCCGCGCAACGCTTACTACCTCGTCTGGGCACGCTCATCGCTGCGACACCCGCGCGTGGCCATGGCTCGGGACGCCCTGATTGCTGCACTCCGAAAATAATGGTGGCCACGCCTGTTGGGCCGTGAGCGCAATGTCGGGTCTGAACCAGTTGAGCGCTGGCGAAACGAATGGCGGCTTTCGGGATCGTCGGCTACAAGGCCGAAAATCCGAATTTAGGGCGCATTGCTGCCAGACGGTTTCACGGCGACCGAGCGGCAGGTTTTGGCAGAAGCTGTCGTTGAAAGCGCGACCGGCGAACGACGCATCTTGGTCGGCAGCTGCCCCGCGCGAAGGTCGGCTATGCCCGCACCCCGGCTCGGATCCGGACATTCGACTAACGGCCATCGCGGCCATCTATAGGCGACATACCCGTGCTAGTTGTGTGTCGCAGACGATCCTTAGATGAGGGAGCCCATCGACGCTGGGCAGAGCAGGATCAGCGCTGCGCAAGCCTGAAGGCTCCTTGCTGACCCTGCTTTCACGTAGCTCTGCTTGCTCGTGACGGGCTAAAGGCATCATGCGACCACATGTCAGGCGCACGCACAATGTGGAGACAATTGCGAGGCCCGCCACCAGCATCCAAAAGAGAAAGAACTTAACGGCCTTCTATTTCAATTCTTTAGCAAAGCTCGGGTGGCAGCGCGCCGAGATCACCCTGTCCAGTTTGGTCCGTCAGAGAGATCATGCTATTTTTCTGGCGAGGAGAACGATATGACCCGTGTCGCCCTGTATGCCCGCTATTCCGACGACAAGCAGAGTGCTGCCTCGATCGACGACCAGTTCCTGATATGTCGAGAGCAGGCGAAGCGTGAAGGCTGGCATGTTATAGGCAGCTACAAAGACGCGGCGATCTCGGGTGCCAGCGTTATCCTGCGCCCCGGCATTCAGGCTCTCGTCCAGGACGCACAGATGGGTCGCTTCGATGTTCTGCTCGCGGAGGCATTGGATCGCGTGTCCCGCGATCAGGCCGACGTTGCAACGCTCTACAAGCACCTGCAATTCGCTGGCGTGAAGATCGTCACGCTGGCTGAAGGCGAAGTGTCGGAACTACACGTAGGCCTCAAGGGCACTATGAATGCCCTGTTCCTCAAGGATCTTGCCAAGAAGACGCATCGTGGCCTGCGCGGACGCGTCGAGAAAGGCAAGTCTGGTGGCGGCCTGTGCTACGGCTATGACGTTGTTCGTCGCTTCTCCAGCGAAGGCGAGGCTGTCCATGGCGAGCGCAACATCAATTCCGTTGAAGCCGAGGTGGTGCGTCAGGTCTTTCGGCAGTTCGCCAACGGACTTAGCCCTCAGGCGATTGCGCGCCGCTTGAATGAAGCGGGCATACCCGCTCCGACCGGCACACTTTGGACATCGACCACGATCCGAGGCCACGCAAAGCGTGGAACCGGTCTGCTTAACAATGAGCTCTATATCGGAAAGCTGGTCTGGAACCGGCTTCGCTATCTCAAGAATCCGCAGACCGGCAAGCGCGTGTCACGGATCAATCCGCAATCGGAATGGATCGTCACCGACGTCCCCGATCTACGGATCGTCGATGAGGAACTGTGGCAGGCAGCCAAGGCAAGACAGGAAGATATAGCGGTCCAATATGCCGGCGTGATCGAAGCGACGCGCGCGGCACACAATAAGCTGAACCGCACCCGTCGCCCCAGGAGCCTGCTCTCAGGCCTCGTTTACTGCGGATGCTGCGGCGGGTCTTATACCCTTCGCGGGCAGGGGCGGTTTGCGTGTTCGAACCATATCGACACGAGAAGTTGTTCGAATGGTCATAGCATTTCTCGTGAAAAACTGGAGACGCGGGTTCTCGATGGCCTCCGCGATCGGATGATGAGTCCCGAAGTTGCCGCCAAGGCCATTCGCACCTGCGTAGAGGAAACCAATCGCCTGAACCGCGAGCGCCGGGCAACCGACACGGCAGATCGCGCTGAACTCGACAAGGTCCTGAAAGCGATCAAGGGCGTTCTGGACATAGTGGAAGAAGGCAAGGGAACTCGCTCGCTCGTCGACCGCCTTCTCGATCTGGAAGCGCAGGAGGACGCCATTCGCGCGCGCCTCGCTGCCGCCCCGGCGGATGTTCCGGATATCCATCCCAACATCGCCGAGATTTATCGCGGCAAGGTCGAGCGCCTGGCAGATGCCCTGGTCTGTCCCGAGGAACGTGAGGAAGCGGCCGACGCCCTGCGCGGGCTCATCGAGCGCGTCGTCCTGACGCCGGGCAGCAGGCGCGGCGAAGTCAACGCCATGCTGCATGGCGAGTTCGGTACCATCCTGGATTGGCTTGAGCGGCAGCAATCCGCCAAAAACGACACCACCCCCGGCGCTGGTGCGCCAGGGGTGTCCGGTAGGTCGGTATCGGTGGTTGCGGGAGGGCGATCCAACCATGACCGACATACGCCAGGAAAATCTGGTTTGTCGGTATCGGTGGTTGCGGGGGTAGGACATTTCGTCTGAGTTATTAAATTGATATATATAGATATTTTCAGATTTTTTAGCCATGCCACCCCCAAAACTACCCCCACATGCAGGTGACTGCGCCGAAACGTGCAATGGCTGCGCTGGCCCGAGACGCCGACAAAGCCGACATACAGTGTCTTATTCGCGCGCGATGAAAGCCGCCAATTGTTCATCGAGCCACTAGTGTCCTGTCCCGCAAATAGCTTCACATAGGCGTGCGACCTTTTCGAGGATTGCCTCGCTTGTCGCGGTCCAGACAAATGGTTTCGCCTTGGCGTTGTATGCCTGCACGAAGGCGTTGATTTTATCGACGAGGTCCTTGGCGCTGACGAAAGAAGCGCGACGGATCTGGTGCTGGGTGAGAAGGGCGAACCAACGTTCGACCTGATTGAGCCAAGACGCATAAGTCTGCGTGTAATGAACATGGAAGCGCGGTCGCGCAGCAAGCCAGGCCCTGACTTTAGGATGCTTGTGCGCGGCATAGTTGTCGACCACCAGATGAGCGTCGAGGTCAGGCTGGACATTCGCGTCGATGTGCTTGAGGAAAGCCAGGAATTCCTGGTGCTGGTGACGGGCTTGGCACTTGGTGAGAACCTGGCCATTCGCGATATCGAGGGCCGCGAACAAGGTCGTGGTGCCATGCCGGACCTAGTCGTGCGTGACGCCTTCGAGATATCCAAGACCAAGCGGCAACACGGGCTGCGTACGTTCCAGCGCCTGAATTTGCGTTTTTTCATCAACGCACAGGACAACCGCGTGGTCCGGCGGATTGAGGTAGAGCCCGACGATGTCCTTGACCTTGTCGACGAACAGCGGATCGGTTGAGAGCTTGAAGCTCTTCGAGCGATGCGGCTGAACACCGAACAGCGTCAACATGCGCCCCACTGTGGTCTTGAACAGGCCCGTGGCCGCCGCAGCGGAACGAACTGTCCAATGCGTACCGTCTGCAGGCTTGCTTTCGAGAACCGTGCGCAGCAACTGTGCTACCTTCTCTTCGTCGTGGGTTCTCGGCCGCCCTGGCCGGGCTTCCCCGTAAAGTCCTACGAGCCCCTGTTCAAACTATCGCTTGCGCCAGTGGCAGACCGTTGGGTTCGTGGTTCCGAGCCGGCGCGCAATTGCGGTGTTGGTCTCGCCATCGGCTGAAGCCAGAAACGATATTCGCACGACGAACCACACTGTGTGGAGCGGAATGGGAACGGCTGATACGCTCCAACTCTTCGCGCTCGCCATCACTCAGGCAAAGCACCCGTTCCTGCGGCCGACCGACACCCACCATATTCGTTCTCCCTCGGAGCACGAATCTTCCGCCTGCTTCGACTTTATGTAAAGCTATTTGCGGGACAGGACACTAGGTTCGTTTGCTGAGTTCGATGAGCGCTGGCATTGCGAACTGACTTGCGGTTCATTGGCGCGCCCCGAATAGGCGACTTACTCCCACAGCGAAACCAAGCGCCGCGAACATTCTGATGGCATGAAGAACTCGACGCCGGCCGTGACGTGGCAGCGCTCGTTCGTTTTGCCACCTCTATTGGCGGACAGGGAAAATTTCACGTCATGGACAGGTATCGCGGCACGACCCAAAATTCGGCGAAGGCAGGAGCAGTTTGATCTATTGCCTCACCGGTGGAAAGTCCATGCAAGGCTACCGATCCGTATATTTCCCGGATGAGCATGAGGCAGAGCGTAGATTAGCATCCCAGATAAGTGCCTGAAGACTCCAAACCAATCCGCGCAATGACGACGACTCGGGGAACGTCGGAACCAGAGCGAAGATCGAGAAGGTTCGGCAGGTGACGATTAAATTTTTGAAACATCATGGAAGCCGCTGACAAACGTCTGTTTAAGCGCGTTTTCTTGGGGGCACGACATTTCGCGATTCGGTTCATTGCTCGCCCGCTTTTTGCTGGTGCTCGGTCTCACTGCGCCAGACGCCGTCGCCGCGCAGACAATGTGTCTGATCGGACCGATGCCGCAGGATTGGCGCGTCTTCGTTGGATTTGAGCATTGCGATCGCATCCAGGGACTACGCCGCATCGCCGAAATCCTAGCCGCCGAGTCTGGTGGCATTCTTCGTGTTGTGACAGAGCCACCGTACGTCAAAGAAGGTCGGATTGCGGACGTCTGCGGGAAAGCGCTATCAGCAATTGGCATGCAAGGGTCGCTGCGCGACAGAATTTTAACACTTGACTGAAATACCATTCTGGTGTCGCCAAAAAAACGACTGACCACGACAAAGTGGTTGGCAAAAGCAACATCTCAACAGGGGGTTATGATGGCACGTCGTTCATTTCTAAAACCGTTCGCTGCATCGCTTGCGACACTTGTCGCAGGCTCGCAGGCGCACGCGACCGTTCCGATGGCCGTCCCGGCCGTCGTGGCACAGTTCGCAAACCAGGCTGACGATGCTAAGGATCTTGTGCTGACCAAGGCCGATGAAGCCGTGCAGCTTGCTGCACATGGCAGCCATTCGAGCCATTCCAGCCACAGCTCGCACTCAAGCCACAGTTCGCATTCTTCCAGCGCGTACTAAGCGAGCCTCAAAAGAACGATAAAACCATGACCATTACTACTGGCGATGCCCGGACGGTGACCCTGTCCCGGGCCGCCCTTTCTGTGGATGCCGCAAAGCGGGCCGCATATGCCTTGATGGCACGCTATGACGTCGACGTGGCTGTCACCGGTGACGACATCATCTGCCGGCTGCTTCCGGCCAACTCAACGGTGTCGATGGATACCGCGGAACGCGACTTCCGGCGTGAAGTGATCGACCAGGACCTGCGCATCTCCATCGAGGAGCGCACCGCACCCTACCGCGATGCCATCCTCGGCCTCGCCTTCTCGCGCTCTGGCCTGCAGGATGGCTAAATTCCGCGAGCAGGCTCAGTTCGATTCCTCTGCACAATCAGCCTATACAATGCTGCCATGGCGTTTCACGTCCCTCGGCGGGGAGGATTATGTCGCGACCAATATGGCCGGCGAGTACGTCACGATGTCGGCAAGCGAGGTCTCGGATTTCGCAGGCGGCGCATTGCGGTCTGATCAGCCAATTTACGATGAGCTTAAATCCCGCCATTTCCTGATCGATGACGACACCCAGATCGCAATCGACCTGCTAGGCCTCAAGATCCGCACCAAATTGGCGCCACTCGCCAATTTCACCGGGCTGCACATCTTCGTGACTACGCTACGCTGTGAGCACAGCTGCCCTTATTGCCAGGTGTCGCGAGCCAACGACGACAAGCGCGAATTCGACATGAGCGAGGAGACAGCGTTGCGCTCGCTCGATCTCGCCTTCCGCTCGCCCTCACCCGCGATCAAAATCGAGTTCCAGGGCGGCGAATCCACTCTAAACATGCCGATTATTAGGTTCATCGTTGCCGAGGCCTTGCGGCGAAACGAGACGGCACGCCGCAATCTCGCCTTCGTGATCGCGACTAACCTGGCGGTGCTGGATGACGAGATCCTTCAGTTCGCACGCGCGCACGATATTCTGATTTCGACGTCGCTCGATGGGCCTGCTGACCTCCACAATCGCAACCGGCCACGGCCCGGCAAGAATTCGTACGAAAAGGCGGTGGAAGGTATCGCCCGCGCTCGCACGGCGCTGGGCCATTACAATGTGGGCGCGCTGATGACGACGACCGCGGCAAGCCTGCCGCAAGTCCGGGCGATCATCGACGAATATATCCGCATGGACTTCGGCGGGATCTTCCTGCGTCCGCTTTCCCCCTACGGCTTTGCGATCAAGACCAAATCTTACGCGTCGTACGACCAGAAGAAGTGGCTCGAATTCTTCTTCGAGGGCTTGGACTACATCATCCAGCTTAATCTCGGCGGGTTCGAGTTCATCGAGCATTATTCCGCGATGGTTCTCAAGAAGATGCTTACGCCCCTCCAGACCAGCTACGTGGATCTCATGAGCCCGGCAGGGATCGGGATCGGCGCGGTCGTCTACAATTACGACGGCGTCGTCTACGCCTCTGACGAAAGCCGGATGCTGGCCGAGATGGGCGATACGACCTTTGCTCTCGGCAACGTCCATGACGACGATTTCGCTGCCATCTTCCTTGGCGATGCCCTGCTTGAACCTCTCGAGCAGTCGTTCGCTGCAAGCGTGCCGGGGTGCTCGTGGTGCGCCTTCGAACCGTGGTGCGGAGCTGAGCCCGTGTTTCATCATGCAACCCAAGGTGACTTCGTAGGCAAGAAGCCTCTGTCCTCTTTCTGCACCCGCAACATGGCGCTCTTCCGCGGGCTGATCTCCAGGATGGAGGCCAACCCCGAAGTACGCCGCATTTTCGAACGCTGGGCCAACATCGTATGATCACTTTGCGCGGTCGCCTGACACAATTCAACCCACCGGCCATTGATCGTGGACCTGCGATCCTTAGGCTCTCGGATCGCACGGACCGTCCCGCACCGCTGCGTAGCCTCGAGGCGTTCATCCACCATCAAGGACCGGTTCCCCACGGATTTGGCTGGTACCTAGTCAAGGATGCCGAGACACTCGCGCTTGTCCCGGAGGGTGCGGCCGCTGCCGTTCTGTCCGAAGATTTCCATCACCTGGGCGATGGCGACGTCGTGCGGTTCGAACCGGCCAAGGGGGCGATCCGCACGCTTTTCCGCAAGGCAGTTGCCTACAATCATTTTCTCCTCACCGAGCGCTGCAACAATTATTGCCTGATGTGTTCACAGCCCCCGCGCGCCGTCGATGATGGCTGGATCGTGGATGAGGTTCTGGAAGCCTTGCCCCTCATGGATCGCGGAGCGAAGGAAATCGGGTTCACCGGCGGTGAGCCCACTCTCCTGGGTACACGCTTCATCGAACTGGTTCAGGCCGCCTGCTCCCATCTTCCGAACACGGCCCTGCATATCCTGTCGAATGGTCGCAGCTTTGCCACAGGCACCCTTGCCAGAGACCTCGGTACAGTGCGACACCCGGACCTCATGCTGGGCATTCCGGTCTATGCCGACCTGGCCCACGTTCATGATCACGTCGTGCAGGCCGACGGCGCCTTCGACGAGACGATCCGCGGCATCCTCGCCCTGAAGGCGCAGGGTGTCCGCGTGGAGGTCCGGGTTGTACTGCAGGAGCAGACTGTCTCAAGATTGGTATCGCTCGCCCGCTTTCTCGCCCGCAACCTGCTATTCGTCGATCATGTCGCGCTGATGGGCCTCGAACTCACCGGCTTTGCGCGCGCCAACCTCGAAAAGATCTGGATCGACCCCGTCGATTATCAGGCCGAGCTATCCGAGGCAGTCGGCATTCTCGATCGCGCCGGCATGAGAGTGTCGATTTACAACAGCCAGCATTGCATCCTCGAGCCGTCCCTGCGCCGTTTCTCCCGTCGCTCGATCAGCGACTGGAAGCAGGAATACATGCCGGAGTGCGAGGGGTGCGATGCCCAGGCAGAATGCGGCGGGTTCTTTGCCTCTGCCAAGCTCCGTTACAGCCGTGGGATTTCCCCAATCCTGAGGGCCGCGTGATCCTGCACGATTATGTTTCTGCTTCCGATTCCCGCGGCCGTCGTTGTCGTCCCCGAGGGCCAGACCTTGAAATGTACCCCCACCCATGTCTATGACGGAGATGGGCCAGTCTGGTGCGCGGAAGGACCTCGCATTCGCATTGCGGGGATAGCTGCCCGCGAAATGGACGGCAGCTGCAATTCCAATCAACCTTGCCCATCCGCCCGTGCCGATCAGGCCCGCGACGCCCTTGTGAACTTGCTCGGCGGCGCAAGGGGCCACACGGCCACCGGGCATATCCTGGTAACAGCGCGACCGATGACCTGCCTTTCGCGCGGAAATGCTGTGGGGCTCCGCACCGGCGCTTGGTGCAGACTTGCAGATGGACGGGATCTGTCCTGTTCCATGTTGAAGACGCGCACGGTCCTCATCTGGCGCAGATACTGGGGGCGGCATAGATGCGACTGATGCCCGAGTGCATCGCGCGCTAGGTATGAGAAACGGCTATCGTGATCCGACCCTTTCCGGCCACTCAGCGCTCCGGCTTCGCTACCCAGCAACGGACCGGCAGGTTTCCCATCGCTCTACCCGAAAGGATCGCCGTGAAAATACCTCCGTTTTCGGGCGCTTTGCTAGTCACGGGGCTGTCGTTCTGGTCAGAAATCCCCGCATAGAGACCCACGGTGAATTCCTCTATCACGAGCGTTGTCGTGGTGTTTGGCTTCCGAGACTTCTCACAAAATTGGAACCAGTTTGCCGTGGCCGGTCAAACCGCCATGCCTAGTACAGAGTTACCTGCGGATGCGGGAAAATCCCGATATGCCGGAAAAAGGCTCCGCCTTAGCTTTTTCATGAGTTTCGTCGTCCCAACTCGGTTAGAAGCTAGGCTGGAAGTATTGCAATGTACGCTCTCCGATCTTCATTTCGTCACCCTGGACGCCTCTCAAGGCAACAGCGTTGTCAGACTCAGGTCGTTTCGCTCCTTCTAGCGGCATCCATGATACTCGTAACCTACGGATTAGGCGATATAGTGTAGCTCTTGCCCTACTCTCATCCGGTCGAATCTCGCTGAGCGGTAGGGGTGGTGACGCGCTTCAATTAATGCCTGGTGAGAATAACTAGGCCGGGTGGACGAATCTGAGCCGAAACCTTATGGTTGCGGTCCGAGCCCGAGGTTTCTCCGAGGTACGAGTAGAGCCTGTGCGCGGTTTGATACCCTGCGTAGCATGATGGTAACAACCGGGTTAAGAGTTGACTCTCAACCCGGTTGCCGATCGAACTGCCCCCCATCTGTGCCGGGGTTCCGTCTCCTAGGGTCGAGTAGGGCCGGAAATGGTTGAGTCGTCCCGCCAGAGACCAGCACCTGACGGGCATGGCCAAGGCTGTTGAATAGCGTCTCATTCAAGCAGACGTCGCCCAGCCGAGCATTAAAACTCTCGATGCAGCCGTTCTGTTGCGGCTTGCCTAGCGCGTTGGTATGTCACTCGACATGACCGTCGCGGGACCACCAAAGTATCGCCATACTAATCAGTTCGCTCACGTTATCACTGACTGCTATAGCCAGCTTAACTAAGCGCTCAAGAATGGCCAGATGGATTTCGCGGGCAAGGCGCAGGCCGGATATCGAGGTGTCGGCGACTAGGCGTAGGCCCTCCCGGCAGTAGCTATCAACCAAGGCGAAGATCCCGAACCGGCGCCCACAGACGAGCGCGTCGGAAATGAAATCGAGGCTCCAGCGCTGGTTTGACACTCTTGGCATCGTCAGTGGGCCCGTGCCCGAGACCCTCTTGCGTTCACCGCGCCGGTGCGCCGTAGGCGTTTCTCTCGGTACAGGCGCCGGAACTTCTATGGTTTATCGTCCATCGTTCGCGGCACAAGAGCCAGTGCAAGCGGCGGTAGCGGAACCAGTAACGGAGTCCGGCCAACTCGCGGATGCGTGCCCGTGCCGCGGCATCGTCCGACCGACCCCTTCAAAGGCTGGACGCGATTCAGATCCGGAGGAAATCCTCGGGCTTAGACCCGTGTAAGAACTTGGCCTTTCGCGACATCGAGGGCAGCGAACAAGGTCGTTGTGCCATGCGGGGTATATCGCGTGTGCCGGGCACTTTTCCCTCGGCTGACGAGGCGCCGCCCCCCCTTACAGAAATCGTCATTGGACACCCATTCTTGACCTATTAATATTGGCCATGGAAGCGGGGGCTGGCCAAACATCGACTAGCGAAATGGCAGGGCGGCCACTTCATCGATCACAGAAATTCCACGTTCCCGAGGGATTAAGGAATTTTCATTTTTTGGGAGACTAGGTTTGGGGGGATCCGAAAGCACAGGTTTCTGTGACCAAAATCACTCCTTGTTGCTTACCAAGCGTTTATCAAGCCAGGCGTATTAACCCCTGGCTCATAAAACCGTCATAGTCCTTACCCGCTTACACCGTAACCATATTCATTCACTTGAAACGTCAAAGGAATCCCATGTCGGTTTCGCTTTCGAAGAACCAGTCTGTTAGTCTTGCCAAGCAGTCCAGTTCCACCCTTTCGGCCATCACCCTCGGCGTCGGCTGGGATGTCGCCAAACCCTCCGGCTTTTTCGGCAAGGTGTTTGGTAGCGGATCGGACAGCATCGACCTCGACGCTTCGGCAATCGTGTTCGACAACCGCGGCAATGTGGTCGACACTGTCTGGTTCCGTCAGCTCAAAAGCAAGGATGGTTCGATCAGGCACAGCGGCGATAACCTGACCGGCGAAGGCGAAGGTGACGACGAATCTATCGCGATCGACCTTACCCGGCTCCCCGCGAACGTCGAGCACATCGTCCTCACCGTGAACAGCTTCCGCGGCCAAACCTTCGACAAGGTCGATAATGCCTACGGCCGCGTGTTCGAGACGAACTCCAACCGCGAACTGGCCCGCTTCAACATCTCTGACAGCGGCGCCCACACCGGCCTCGTTCTGGCTGTCCTGTCCCGCGCCGGCGGCGAATGGACCTTCAAGGCCGTCGGCGACCGTGCGAACGGCCGCACAGTCAACGACCTCGTCAGCTCCGCCACCGCGGCAATCTGACGGCAGGCGAGGCCCTGGCAGCGCGAGGGTCCCGGGGCGTGATACTTTCCAAAAGATGGGGGCAACAATGCAACTTCAGCGCGGCGAAAAGCGCGGCCTTTCGGATCTCGGGATCCAGTCGCAGTGCACGGTTAAAATCGACTTCGGCCTCGATGGGGTCGACATTGCAGCATTCGGCCTCAACCAGGCAAAGCAGATCGGCGATGATCGCTATGTGGTGCTGTTCTCGAACACCTCGACGCCTGAGGGCGCAGTCCGACTGACGCCATATTCAGACACCGCCAGCTTCAATCTCGATCTCGACAAGCTTCCTTCGTCGATCGATCGCCTGATCTTCACCGCTACTCACGATACCCGCCCCATCTCAGATGCGCGGCCTCTCGTGGTTTCCGTTGATGGCAACAAGGCCCTGTTCAACGTCGCGGAACATCTCACGACCGAGAAAGCTGTGATGATGTGCGAAATCTATCGCCATTCGAGCGGCTGGAAGCTCGGTACCATCGCTGCGGGATTTGCAGGGGGCCTAGCCGCCCTTATCACTCATTTTGGCGGCGAGGTGGCCGATACGCCTCCTCCCACGCCCCCGCCCGCCCCGGCGCCTGTCTCCCTTAAAAAGATCACTCTCGAAAAATCGAACTCGACGGTCAGCCTCAAAAAAACCGGCGCGAGCTTCGGCGAGATCATTCTGAACCTCAATTGGAATCAGAATACCAGCCGAGGGTTCTTCGGGGGCACGAAGCAGCTGGATCTCGATCTCGGCGTGATCTTCGAGATGCAGGATGGCTATGCGGGCGTGATCCAGGCGCTTGGCCGAACCTTTGGCGATTTCAACAACGAGCCCTATATCGAACTTTCGGGCGACGACCGGACCGGCGCAGTCGCCGCCGGCGAAACCATCCGCGTGAATGGCCGGCACTTCGACCAGATCAAAAAGCTCGGCGTGTTCGCCCTCATCTATGATGGGGCTCCCAACTGGCAGCAGACCGACGGCGTGGTCCGCATGAACATGCCCGGACAACCGGAAATCGAAATCCGGATGAACGAAGGCCGCAACGACAAGCGTCTGTGCGGGGTGGCACTCATCGAGAATGTTAACGGTGAGCTGCAGATGAAGCGCCATATGAAATACTATCCCAGTCAGAAGGGATTTGCCGATGACATCGGCATTTTCCTGAACTGGGTCGGCGCGACCAAAGACTAAATTTCTCTCCATTTCCTGCCGCGATCTGCGTTGCAGGCTCACACTTCCTCGGGGTGCACATGAAACATTTCACAGGATCGATCGTGTTTACGATCATCTGCCTTATCGCGGCCGGGTTCCTCGGCTATTCCGAAACCGGGCTCATCGGCCCTGCTCTTTCGATGGTATTCCTCGCCGGCGTGCTCGGCATTATGGAAACCTCGCTGAGCCTGGACAATGCAGTGGTGAACGCCTCGATCCTGAAGGACATGGACGAGAAGTGGCAGCGCCGCTTCCTCACCTGGGGCATTCTGATCGCCGTATTCGGCATGCGGATCGTCTTCCCGATCGTCATCGTGTCCGTCGCGGCCTGGGTGTCGCCTATCGAAGCGACCCGCATCGCCCTCTCCGATCACCAGCTCTATGAGCAGATCGTGACGGGCGCCCACGTCGGGATTTCAGGCTTCGGTGGCGCATTCCTCATGCTTGTCGGCCTAAGCTTCTTCTTCGACACGGACCGCGAGCACCTGTGGCTCGGCTTCATCGAGAAGCCGCTCGGCCTCATCGGTAAGATTCCTTTTGCTCCCTACGCCACGACGGCACTCATCATCTGCGGTCTGTCCTTCCTGGTTGGACCCGAAGAGCAGCGCACCTTCCTGATTGCCGGTCTGTCCGGCGTTGCCACCTACTTCGCCGTGCAGATGTTCGGCGACATGATGGGCGGTGAAGAGGACGAGACCACCGGCAAGATCGTGCGTTCCGGCGCGGCAGCGTTCGTATATCTCGAATTCCTCGATGCGTCCTTCTCGTTCGACGGCGTTATCGGCGCCTTTGCCATCACCAACAACATCATCCTGATCGCCCTCGGCCTCGGCATTGGCGCCATGTTCGTGCGCTCGATGACCGTCGCTCTGGTTCGCGGCGGCCACCTCTCGGAATTCCGCTTCCTTGAGCCTGGCGCATTCTATGCGATCCTCGCTCTTTCGGTGATCATGCTGCTCAGCATCCGCGTCGAAACCCCCGAGGTCGTGACCGGTCTTCTTGGTGCCGCCATCATCGGCGTCTCGCTCTGGGCTTCGATCAGCCACAAGAAGCGCTTCCCGCACGAATACGAGGAAGACGGCGAGGTCGAAGCGATCCTGCCGACCGGCAACGTCGTCCCCAATCTTCACAACGCCTGAACCTGGTTCGGCGGGGCTGCGCCCCCGCCGACCACCCACACCCCAGGGGGAGATGAATCATGCAAATGATGAAGGGCGCAAACGCTCCCATCGACGGAACCGCGCTGACTGTCAGCTGGGATCAAACGCCTGCCGGAGCTGACATTGACGTAAGCGCTTATTTCCTCACTGCTGACCGCAAGGTCGAAGGCGATGACGGCATGGCCTTCTACGGCCAGCCCACCGTGCCCGGCGTTTCGTTGACATTCACCTGCCAACAAGCGTCCCTCGCCTTCGACCTCGCGGCCATTCATCCTGCGATTGAAAGTATCGCGATCTGCGCTGTCATCGATACCTCCAAGGCACCGAGTGCCAAACTTGCGGATGCAGGCATTCTCCACATGCGGATGGGCGCGCTCCAGTTCGACCTCGATGTCTCAGGCATGAGCGAACAGGCCCTGATCCTTGGCGAAGTCTACCGCCGAAATGGCGTTTTCAAACTGCGGGCGGTTGGACAAGGCTTCAACGGCGGCCTGGCCGCTTTGGCGGGAAACTTCGGCGTGGACGTGGCAGGCGGGAGCGAACCCGTTCCCGCAGCGCCCCAGGTCACCGCGTCATGCGCCCCTGCTCGCTCTCAGCTCGGCCAGCCGGGCGCTGTGTCAGCGCCCCAACCCGCAGCACCTGCCCCAATTATTTCGCTCAAGAAGGTCACCCTCGCCAAAGCCGAAAAGGTCAACCTGTCGAAGGGCGGCGGCAAAATCCGTGCCCGGCTCGTCTGGGAAGGCAGACAAGGCGGCGGCGGCGATCTCGACTTCTATTGCTTCTATGTCCTGGACGACGGCCGCTGCGGCAAGGTCTACTGGAATGATCTTGGCACGTCGGACACTGCGCCATTCATTCGCCATTCGGGTGATTCTACCCGAGCGGGCGAAGAAGAAATAGTTCTCGAACGGCCCGAAAAGCTCCGGTTTGCACTCTTCGCGGCCTATAGCGCCCTATCGAACGGGACCGGTTCCTTCAAAAGCTACCGGCCCAAAATGATCATCACCGACCAGAACGGTAATGAAGTAACGATCCCGCTGCTGAATCCAGCAGAAACCTCGTACTGGGTCGCGATCACGCACATCGCTGTCGGCAACGACATCCAGATCGAGCATGTCGAGACTTACGGCAAATCCGGCATCCACTCCGACGCCGCTGAACGGGCCCCTCGCCTCCATCAAAATGGAACCTGGGACGTCAGCAAGGGCGAGATCGAATTCAAAGACTAGCTCGAGGGCTAGCTTGAACAACTTTCGAGGCGCTTTCGGCGGAGCGCGGCTCGAACACACTCCACCGCCAACACATATGGAAAGGACTACCACATGGCGATTTCACTTTCGAAGGGCGGCAACGTCTCGCTCTCCAAGGAAGATCCCGGCCTCGACGAAATCATGATCGGACTCGGCTGGGACGCCCGCGCAACCGACGGCCAGGACTTCGACCTCGACGCCTCGGCCTTCCTTCTGGCCACCAGCGGCAAGGTTCGCAACGACGCTGACTTCGTGTTCTACAACAACATGAACGGCGCCGGCGGCGCTGTGGTTCACCAGGGCGACAACCGCACCGGCGAAGGCGAAGGCGACGACGAACAGATCGCGATCACGCTTTCCAAGCTCCCGGCCGATATCGACAAGGTTGCGATCGTCGTGACCATCCATGAAGCCGAGCGCAAGAGCCAGTCCTTCGGCCAGGTCTCGAACGCGTTCATCCGCCTGGTCAACGTCAAGACCGGCAAGGAAGTCGTTCGCTATGACCTGTCGGAAGACGCGTCGGTCGAAACCGCAATGATCCTCGGCGAAGTCTACCGTCATGGCAACGACTTCAAGTTCCGCGCTGTCGGCCAGGGCTTCAAGGGCGGCCTCGGTCCGCTTGCCACCAACTACGGCGTCAGCGTCGGCTGATCCAAGCCGGGGGGCCTCGTGCCCCTCGGACCCTCGACATCCTCGCTCTTAGAAGGCCCCTAACACTATGGCAGTTTCTCTCGTAAAGGGCGGCAACGTTTCGCTCTCCAAGGAGGCCCCGGGCCTCACCTCGGTTACCGTCGGCCTCGGCTGGGACGTTCGCAAGACTGATGGCCAGGCTTTCGACCTTGACGCGGCCGCCTTCATTCTCGGCGAAAACGAAAAGGTCATCTCCGATGGTCACTTCGTTTTCTACAACAACAAGACTTCGCCTGACGGATCGGTCGAGCACGGCGGCGACAACCGCACCGGCGAAGGTGACGGCGACGACGAGAGCATCAAGATCGACTTTGCCAAGCTGCCGGCTGACGTGAAGAAGGTCGTGATCGCTGTGACCATTCACGAGGCCAAGGAACGCGGCCAGAACTTCGGATCGGTCTCGAACGCCTTCGCACGTGTCGTCAATGACGCCGACGGCAAGGAACTCGCTCGCTTCGATCTGTCGGAAGACAGCAGCACCAACGGCGCGATGATCTTCGTCGAACTCTACCGCGGCGCCGCCGGCGACATCAAGGTCAAGGCAGTTGGCGAAGGCTGGGAAAACGGCTTGGCTGGCCTCGCCGGAGCCATGGGCGTCAACCTCGGCTGATGCCTGAAGTGGCGCCAAACGGCGCCGCTAAAAGTCGGACCGCCAGGGCGCTAGGGCGTCCCGGCGGTCTCCTTCTTTTCAGATTGGGAATGAAACCTTGAAGACGATGACCCCGGGCGAGAAGCGCGCCATTTCTGACCTCACCACGAGCCGCCAAATTGAGATCGTGGTCGCGCATGACCCCGCAGACATCGACATCGTCGCGTTCGGCCTCGATGCCAGCCGCAAGATTTCTGACGATCGCTACACCATTCTGTTCAGCAACGAGCGCAGCCCCGAAGGCGCTATTGCTTTCTCCAAGAGCGGAGACAAGACTACATTTCGTATCGACCTCGACCGCGTTCCCGCAGCTGTCGATCGGATCACCGTCACCGCCACTCATGACACCCTTCCGCTTAGCGCTGCCCGGACCTTGTCGGTCCAGATTGCTGGCGCTGCGATGCTCAACGCCAAGGCCAGCCTCTCGAATGAGAAGGCCGTGATGCTCGTTGATCTTTACCGCCACAATGGAGCCTGGCGCATTGGCGCGGTTGTCCAGGGTTTCGCCGGCGGCTTGGCGGATCTCGTCCGTCATTTCGGAGGAGAAGTTGAGGAAGCACCTGCGCCCGTCGCTCCGTCCGCACCGACCCCGGCTTCACCGCCGGTGTCCTTGAGCAAGGTCGACCTGCGCAAGAACAAGGTCGGCGTTTCCTTGAAGAAACTCGGCATCGAACATGAGCAAGCCGAGGTGCTTTTCATCATCGATGCAAGCGGCTCGATGGGTCATCTCTACGGAAACGGCACAGTTCAGGAAACCGTCGAGCGTATTGCGCCAGTGGCTCTGCGGCTGGACCGAGACGGCAAAATGCCAACCTGGTTCTATGCCTCGAAATGCAAGCGCGTCGAAGATCTCACCGCGACCAACCTCGCCGGCTTCGTTTCACGCACTTGCCCGTCACCCGGAGCAAAGATCGGTAGCGAGCCGGTTACGAAGAAGGGCATCTTCGGAGGAACGCGTCAAACGACCGGGACCTCGATCGGCTACGGCAACGATGAGCCGATCGTGATGAACGCGGTACTCGCGCAGGAACCACCTCATCGCACCACTCCGCTGCTCATCATCTTCCTCACCGACGGCGGCATCACTCGTTCAAAGGACATCTCCGAGATCCTGCAGCGAGCGTCAAATCGCCCTATCTTCTGGCAGTTTATCGGTGTCGGGCGCGCCAATTACGGCGTGCTGAAGAAGCTGGATACTCTTCCGGGCCGTGTGGTCGATAACGCCGGGTTCTTCAGCGTCGATGATCTTTCCCAGATCGGCGACGATGAACTCTACGACCGCATCCTCTCGGAATTCCCTCAGTGGCTGAAGGATGCGCGCTCGAAGAGCATCCTTCCCTGACCCCTTCCTCCCTTCTCTCCCATTTCTTTCGTTTCAGGATCCCCAATGCGTATCTGGTTCAACCGTGGCTTCTCCCTCGCACCTATTGCCAAGGCCATGATGGCTGCCGACGCCACTCTTGAAGTGATCGTCAGCACTGGCCTTGGCCTGCCAATCTACGAGGGCCCTACCGAGACATGGGTGGAACCCAAGCTCAACGATGAAGCCTACCTGAAATGGGTCCGCACACAGATCGAAGAGCACGCCATCGATCTGTTCGTGCCGACAGCGCGGCGGCATCTTTTCGCTTCGGCAGATATGCCGTGCAAGGTTCACCTGCCGGCGGACCTTGCAACTCTCGACCTCCTCGAGGACAAGTACCTCTTCGCGCAGGAACTCGCAGAGGGCGAGATCCACCTGCCCACCATTTCGGTCCAAACCAAGGACGAACTGGCGGCGCTCCTCACTGAGTTTCGAACTGCATACCCAGACATCGATCCTTGCGTGAAGCCCCGCATGGGCGTGAACGGCCACGGATTCTGGACACTTTCCAAGACCGCCTCCCCGCTTGCTCACCTCATGAACCCAGACGCCCGCCGGATTAGGGAAGACCTCTTCCTTGCAGCTCTAGCGGCAGAAGAAGATGATCGGATCCTGCGGCCGCTGGTTCTCATGCCCTTCCTGCCTGGGCCCGAAGTATCGTTCGACGTCCTGGCCCACCATGGGAACATCCTGAAGTACGTGGCCCGCACCAAGGAAGGCACACGTCAACGCCTGCAGACATCGCACCCATTGGAAAGTGCAGCGCGCGAACTCGTTCAGCGCTTCTCACTTCACGGGATCATCAACGTTCAGTTCCGCCGGGCCGAAGACGGAAGCTGGAAGGCTCTCGAAATCAATGCGCGCCCAGCTGGGGGATCCGTTTACGGCGAACCTTTCGGCACGCAGCTTATCGGGGACTGGGGCGGCATTCTCTCCGGACGCCTGACCCCGGAACAGGTTTCGACCCCGAACATCGACCTCGACCTCGAGATGTCGACCAGCCTTCGCGATCCTTCCGCAAGGCTGGCCGCATGACGCAGCTCCAGTCCGGACAAAGGATCGACGTATCCGGCCAGGGTGCCGCGATAGTGCGCTTTGGCGGACTGGACGCAGGCCGCGTAGCGCTCGCAGCCATCTCTCCTGAGGGGAATGTCTCGGCCTTTATCGAGCATTCTCCTGGAGAATGGCAGCTATCATCCTTTGAACAGCCTGGCGACCACTACGAAATCGTCGCCTACATCACGGATGATCGGCATGGCGGCTTCGTCAACTCTGCGTACCCGACACGCGTGGAAATCGGCGGCATTCAGTACGATTTCCCGGCACCGCAGCAACAGCTAGCCGCGGTTATCCTGGGAGAAATCTATCTCAAGGATGGCCGCCGCCGGCTGAAGGTTTCGAACGAAGGGTTCACCTTCGGGATCGATGCCTACTTGCGCGCAAAGCAGCTACAGTCAGTCGTCATTCCACACCGGAATCGGCCAGCCCCGCTGCCTGGAGGCGGCCCAGGTCCCGATACTCAGGGACGGCCTCCGCGCGGCTCAGGATCTCCTCTTGCCAGCGGAAGCGGCGTGATCATCGGCAGGGACCTTGTTGTCACCAATGCGCACGTGATCGAGGACGGCAGCAGCTTTCAGCTTGGCCGAACCCGTAGCGCATTGACGCCAGTGGCCGTTGATGAAGCCCACGACCTTGCATTGCTACAAGGATCCGTAAGCGGAACCCCACTGCCGATCCGGCTTGGCAGCCCCCTATGGCTTGGCGAGGGGATCATGGCTTCGGGCTATCCTCTCATGGACATTCTCGGCGCTGACTTGAAAGTCACCACTGGCAACGTTTCCGGCCTGACCGGAAAATCCGGCGATGTCTCTCGCTTCCAGTTCACCGCACCGATTGCGTCGGGTTCTTCCGGCGGCGCGATCATAGATGAGTTTGGGAACCTCGTGGGGATCACATCGGCATCCCTTGCTCATGAGAGCATGCGAGAACGAGGCAGCATCTCTGAGAACGTGAATTTTGGCATCCGTTCTTCGCTCGTCTTCGAGATGGCTGCCGCCGCCGGCATGCCGCTTCCCTCGACCACTCCCATAAACGATGGAACCCGCAGGGATGCGGTCGCACACCTGCGAAACTCCGTCGTCAGCATCATTGTCATCGCCTGAGGAAGGTCACATGGGTTTCAGGTTCTCCAAGCGCATCCATATCCTTCCTGGCGTGAAGCTCAATTTGTCAAAGAGCGGCGCGTCATTGAGCCTGGGCCCCCGCGGAGCATCCATCAATATCGGTAAGCGGGGTGTCTACGGCAACGTCGGACTTCCTGGGACAGGTCTTAGCTGGCGGGAGCGTCTCAGCGGCCCTGCCCCCCGGTCATCCAGTCGCGAACCTACTCGCCGCGTGCCTGCAATGCCCGACACTATCACTGCGCGACTTGTCGATAACCAGGTCGAGCTTCTCGATGGCGCGGGTTTCCCGCTCGATCCGGCCCTGATCCCCAGCGCGAAATCCTCCATGAAGGAGGAACTACGGGCCTTCCTGGAGGAGCATGAAGCCGAAAGAAATCGGCCGATCGACTGTCTTCGCAGCCTGCATCACGACATCCCTCGCACAACTCGGCAGTCTCTGCCTGGTGGCAGCGGAAAGCCGAAGCGAGAGCAATTCGGCTCCCAGGGCGACTTTATGCAAGCCTTGATGACCTGGAACGCTTCACAGGCGAATGCGGGCCCGAATGATGACCGGATTGCCGAGGCGCTGTTAGAGGCCCTCGGCTCCCTGGAGTGGCCAGCAGAGACCAATATCGCCATTTCGCTTCAAGCGGGAAGGCTCCTGCTTGACGTCGACCTTCCAGAAATCGAGGATATGCCCAGCGCCCGCTGGAAGGCGATGATCAGCAAATTGGCACTTGATGAGAAGCCGATCTCGCAAAAGGATCTGGCGTCGCTTTATCGTGATCACGTAGCATCAATCCTTGTTCGACTGGTCGGGCACTCGATCGGAAGCTCCAGTTCGATCCAGTCGGTCGGAATCTCGGCTTACACACAGCGCACGGCCGCAACAGGACACATTGCGGACGAGTATGTCGCCACTGTCGACGTCACGCGTGCCGCCTGGAACGGGATCAATCTTGCTAAAATAGCTGAGATCGAACCGGATAATCTCCTTCGCCATCTGGGGGCGAAACTGGAGACGAATGCTCGGGGAACGCTGCTGGTGCAACCGCCGCTGGCATAGCCACACAGCCGGGTCGAAAAACTGATTAGAATAGCTGGGGCAGTTGAACCCTAGCATATTAGGAAAATGCGATGAACGCTATCAACGACGCTGTCCGCGCTGCTCTCAAGGCCGATCCGGATATCATCACGCTCGGTGAGCCACGCTCGAACAACCTCTCCCAAACTCTTCACGCCGCTAATGCAGGCCGTACGAGATTGCATGGGCTCGTTGAGGACACGGAATTCCTCGAAGTTCCTCTGGCTACCGGAGATCTCAAGCTTCGCGTCACCAACGGTCCGTCGATCGAAGACCTCTGCGACTTTGCCGCTCGGGCCAATCCCAAGCGGGGCTTCCTCATCGTATCGAAGGTACTCGGGCGCCATCTCCCGGCCCGTCCGGCGGCCATGCGTAGGGCGATGGAAGACCTTGCCCGTTCGCTGCCGAGCGATTTGCCGCAGCCCATTGTCTTCCTGGGAATGGCGGAGACGGCGACAGCCCTTGGACAAGGTGTTTTTGCGGCATTCCAGTCCATGCACCCCTCGGCGACGTCGATCTATCTCCAGACGGCTCGCCAAACGGTGGGCGGCGCAGTCACCATCGCCCGGTTCGAAGAGGGCCACAGCCATGCGACTTCGCACCTCGTACAGGTAAGCGACGACGAACTGGCTGCCGTGGTCAAGTCGGCCAGGTCTCTGGTTATCATTGACGATGAAAGCAGCACTGGGAACACCTTCGTCTCGGCCGCGGAGGGCATGATTCCCGCTATGCCGATCCTCGAACGGATCGAGACCTGCTGCATCACGGACTGGAGCGGCGGCGATTACCTCGACCGCATGCCGCGGCCAGCCGCCGGGCACTCCATTCTCGCCGGCACCATGGAATGGACGGTTGGGACCAGCGTGACTCCGCCGAAGCTCGCCGCGGGCTCGAACGGCGCCGGTTCGGCTCCGATTAGCGGAATGCGTAGTCGTTCGGGCTTGCGTCACCCTGAAGCATCCTCTCGGCCGCCAATCATCTGCCGTGAAGGCGAACGAATCCTGGTTCTTGGCGACGGCGAGCACTCCTATGAGGCGCTGCTGATTGCAGAAGAGATTGAAGCACAGGGCGGTATCGCAGCCGTACAGAGCATCACTCGCACCCCGGCAATCCTCGGAGATGCAATGGGAAGTGTTTCACAGTTCACCGACGCCTACGGCTCAGGCGCTCCGTGCTTCCTATACAACATCCTTGCGCACCGGCCGGCCCGTATTTTGGTAGCCTCTGAAATCTGGGATCGTCAGACCGACGAGGGACGAAAAGCCGTGCAGGAGCTCGGCGCTGACATCCCGGTCGAGATGATCCTTTGCACCTATCAAGGCGAGACCCGATAAAGCCATGCTGATCCTTACGGACCTCGACGACACCCTGTTCCAAACAGCCCGCAAGTGCCCCGAGACCACCGGGGAGCTCAAAGTCATGAGCTATCTCGTCGACGGCACGGAAAGCGGATTTGCCACTCCCCGCCAGCAGCGGACACTCAGCTGGCTCAGCCACGGCCGGATCGTACCGGTGACCGCGCGCGATCGCGACGTTCTAGCGCGGGTCAATATCGACCAGGCGCCGGCCATCTGCGCCAATGGCGGATGTGTCATCGGGATCGACGGCGAAGTCGACCTGAAATGGCATGCAATTCTCCAGGAACGCGCCGCAAAAGGCACGCCCGTCCGCGAAATCTATGAGCATGCAACCGAAGGCCTTGATGCCGAGCGGTTCCGTCACTGGGTTGTGGCTGAAGGGGATCTCGACCTCTACATCGTCATCAAGAGCAACACTGGCGAGAACGGCGCGGATCTTCAGGATCTCGAAACGCAGCTTTCCCGGCATTTTCCAGCAGACTGGCGAATCCACCGGAACGGCAACAATCTCGCCTTCCTCCCCTCTTGGCTGAACAAGCGCGAGGCGGCCCGTTATCTCATCGAACAGCTGCGGGCGGCAGATGAAGATCGACCCGTTATCGGTATCGGCGACAGCCACTCCGACGTCGGCTTCATGGACCTGTGCGATTACGCAATGACCCCGACCACATCCCAACTCTGGAAGCACGTCACTTCCCAGAATGCTTGGTGCTGAGGACAAAATGAATACTACGACCGCTACCGCCGTCATCCCGTTTTCGGGCACCTACGACCTGAACGACGTCCAAATCCTCCTCAAGCCGTCGCGGATTCTCGTCACCCCGGTGGCAGAGAAAGAGCGACTGATTCAGTCTGGTGCTGCCCACTATTCGGAAATGCTCTCATCAGAGGCCGTGCCCGATAAGCGCTATATGCGCCTGTATCGGGTCGCCCTCACGCGCAATGCTTCCCGCTTGAAGATGGATATCCATCATCTCGCTCGGCGCATCGGCAACCGCCCGGAGACCGGCAACGAATGCGTGGTGATCTCCCTCGCCCGCGCAGGCACGCCAATCGGCGTCCTCCTCAAGCGCGAACTCGAGCGGACCGGCGTCACCGCCCATCACTATTCGGTCAGCATCATCCGCGGCCGCGGCATCGATGAGAATGCCCTGCGATACATCAAGGAGCGGCATGGCACCGACACTGCCGTCTTTGTCGACGGATGGACGGGCAAGGGTGCCATCACCAAGCAGCTGGTGGAATCTCTCGAGGCAAGCGATCTCGGCTTCAAGCCCTTCCTTGCAGTCGTGGCCGACCCGGCTGGCTGCGCTCACCTTGCCGCTACCACGGAAGATTACGTCATTCCGAGCGGCCTGCTGAATGGGATCGTTTCGGGGCTGATCAGCCGGTCCGTGCTCAACGATACCGTTGTCGGCGAAAGCGACTTCCATGCGTGCCGCTTCATGTCGGAGCATGCTGATCACGATATCAGCACCGAATTCATTGAATGCGTCGAAGCTGCACCTTTCGACCCTTCGCGGCATGCCGACTGGAACCACAGCCGCGCAAAGGTGGCAAAGGAACGCTGTGAACAGCTCCTCACTGATCTCATGAGTGAAGCTGGCATCGACGACGTCAACCGCATCAAGCCAGGCATTGCCGAAGCTACACGGGCTATCCTGCGGCGAGTTCCCGATCGATTGTACGTCAGCGACCTCAATGATCCTGAAATCCAGCATCTGGTCCACCTGGCGGTGCAGTCCGACGTCCCCATCGAAGAGCGCGACCTTTCTACCTACCGCGCAGTCACCATCATCAAGAAAGTCGGAGGCGATCAAGAGTGAGTGCAATCGCTTTAGGGGCGACCCTTTACGTACCCGTGCTGCGATCCAACCTCCTCGACGTCGTGTCGGGGAGCAACCCTGATCTGCGCTCGATCGTGGTCTGCCTCGAGGACTCGCTGCGCGATGATCAAGTCGAGGAAGCGCGCGCTGCCTTCGTCGAATTCCTTGGTCGTATGGAAACGCTCGGCAACCGGATCACAGTCTACGTACGGCCCCGAGACATCCAGATGCTGCATTGGATGCTCGCCCTTCCAAACATCAGCGCGATCGACGGCTTCGTCCTTCCCAAGGTCGAGACTTCTAACGTGGCTCAGTGGCTAGCGCCCATGACCGGCCACGATCATAAGTTCATGCCCACGATCGAAGGGGCTGAGGCCTTCGACCGCAACGCCCTTGAGCAGCTCTGCCGGCAGCTCATGCCCTTTCAAGAACGCGTCACGGCAATCCGTATCGGCGGCAACGATATCCTCAACGTTCTGGGCGTTCGCCGTTCAAAGGGCCGCACCGCCTACGACGGGCCGCTTGGGAATGTCATCCGCGACATGGCTGCGACCTTCATCCCCGCCGGTTTTGCGGTCGCGGCGCCGGTCTTCGAGCATTACGCCTCACTCGACCTATTACAGGCCGAGGTCGAACAGGACCTTGAGCATGGCCTTCTCACGAAGACCGCTATCCATCCCTCCCAGATCCCCGTCATCCACGGCTGCTATCAGCCCAGCAGTGATGAGGTTCTCGAGGCTCGCTCAATCCTCGACAAGGACGCCCGCGCCGTCTTCGCTTCGGCAGGAAGCATGTGCGAGCCGGCGACCCATCGGCGCTGGGCAGGCAACGTCATCGCCCGCCTGCAGCAGTTTGCTGCCAAGGAAGACGACGATGACAACGTTTCGTCCATCATGGTGGCTTAGGCTGAGGGCTTGAACCTACCAACGAGGAGGTGTCAGGGTTGCTGTGTTATGGCAACAAAGGCACCTACTCACGCAATTTACATCCCGGGCCGCCAAGGCGGTAAATCTGAAAGCGCGTCATGACCGAACTCACCCTCACCGCCCCGGCCCCTGTGCCCGCCGTCCCAGTTCAGCAAGCAGCCGGGCTGGTTCCTTTGTCTGACAGCGTGCGTTCGGAATTGCAGACGAAAGCTGACGCCTTCGTCGCGGAATTACTGGCCCTCGATGCGCAGAGCCCTGAATTTGGTAACAAGGCCAGCCAGCTCACCAACATCGGCCAGAAGGAAGTCGTAGCACTTTCCAGCCAATCCAACCGCTTCCTCGACCGACCGACCAAAGCAATGGACGGAGAAGGCGGCGTCGGCCAGGCGCTCACCCAGCTGCGGACCGTGGTGGAAGATCTTGATCCCAGCCGGGAAGGTGACCTCCTCAAGCCCCGCAAGCTGCTCGGGATCATCCCTTTTGGAAGCAAGCTCAAAGCCTACTTCGATCGCTATACGTCGGCTCAGGGTCACATCCAGGCAATCATGGCAACGCTGACCCGCGGCAAAGACGAGCTTCTCCAGGACAACATTGCCATTGATGGAGAGCGCAACAAGCTCTGGGAGCTGATGGGTAAGCTCGAGCAGATGATCATTATCTCTAAGACCCTCGACACCCGCCTGGAGGACAAAGCTAACGATCTCGATCATGTCGACCCTGCCAAGGCAAAGGCTATCCGCGAGAGCGCCCTCTTCTACGTCCGCCAGCGGACGACCGACTTGCTCACCCAGATGGCGGTCACAGTGCAGGGATATCTTGCCCTCGATCTTATCAAAAAGAACAACATCGAGCTGATCAAGGGTGTCGATCGCGCCACCACTACCACCGTCGGCGCGCTCCGCACAGCTGTCACCGTGGCGCAGGCGCTCACCAACCAGCGGCTTGTGCTGCAACAGATCAGCGCGCTCAACACAACGACGTCGAACATCATCGACGCAACAGGGGTGATGCTGCGGGAAAACACAGCCAGAATCCATGAGCAGGCCAGTTCCGCCACAATCCAGGTCGAGGTTCTCCAGCGTGCCTTCGCGAACATCTATGCCACCATGGACGCCGTCGATGAGTTCAAACTCAAGGCGCTGGGCAACATGAAGACGACGATCGACACGCTTTCAGCCGAGAACGAGAAGGCCAAGAGCTACATCGCGCGTGCTCATGGCGCCAGCAACAGCCAGGCGCCGGATCCCATCCTCAGCCTCGCATGATCGCGCTGCTTCTTTGGATCGCGGGAGTAATCCTGATCATCCGGGTCATCCTTGAGATGACCGGAAGGGCTCCCCTCATCCTCCTTTTCTGGCGGATTCCGCCGGCCGACTACATTTCTCCGGACGATCGGCTTATACGAGGCCGGAGCGATATCCTGTCAGCTAGGAAAGGAGGATCAACGACGATGAGCGAAGACGGCATATTCAGTCGCATTGCCCGTGCACTAAGCGGCACGCCCGCACAGAATGTCCCTCCCGTTCCCGCCGCGCCGGCGATCCCTCCGGTGCAGGTTGATTACGAGGACGAGCGGGTTCCGAACGGCGCCAAAGAACGGATCCGGCGGATCCTCGCTTGCCTTCTCGACGCCGAAAAGGCCATGGCACGGGAGCAGATACCCGGATTTACCCAGGTCGATGTAATTCAGATGCGCGAGCAGCACCTGCCCAAGCTCATAAAGAGCTACATCGACATTCCGGCGGAACACCGCTCGGAAATCTTCCGGAAAACTGGGAAATCTGCCAGCTTTATTCTGAACGAATCCCTCGATCAGATGCAGCATAAGGTTGATGAAATCCTTCACAACCTGGCTCAGCACGACATTGACGCGTTCACCAACAACACGAAGTTCATCGCACAGCGTTACGCCGACAACAATCCTTTCGATTGAAAACCGATCACAACAGTCGCGGATCGAATGTCGAGGAAACAATTAATTCGTTACGATCCTATTCGCCGACAATCGCTGTTTGTAACTACAATTTGCCATCTGCATAGGCACCGCTATATTCCAGCTCATCAGGGGCAGCTCCCCGTTGGAATCCCTGCCGGCGATCAAGCGCTTGCGCTGGTTGAGCTAAGGCTTACCAAGTTCCATCGACGAGCAGAACGCCGGCACGATATTCCCATACGATCTTAAAGTCCGAGCGGCTAGTGAGCCGCTCGGACTTTAAGCGATCGCGTTAACCCCCTGGCATCACTTCAGCTTTTTCGAACAGGCAGCTTGGACCGCTGCGTGGGTGCTCGATCCTTCCACGAGTGAGGCCATATCGCCCGGGTTAGGAGACAGCTTCCCCGCTTCCTCACGCGTGTCACCCTCGCCGATATACCGGGCAAGCTGAGCTCCACAATCGATCTCACGGTTGGAATAGCTGATCCCCGAAGGACCAGCCCGCCGCGTCATTGCGATGATGTTACCGTCTTCGCCACGCTTTACGCTGAGAAGGCTATACGTGGCGTTCGGATCGGCTGGCGCACTGTATGGCGTGCCTTCATCCTTTGGGGGTGCAGCAGGCGAGGCGGGAACTGATAGCGCATTTTTGTCCTGAGCTACCTCCTCAGGCACCACCTTGTCATTCGCGGGTTGCGAGCAACCTGCCGCCAAAATAAACAAGGCCGCTACCAATGCACGCATACATTTTCCCTTCTCAGCAATATTGCACTGCATAGCTACGCGTCCGAGCTTGCATTTGATTTACTCGACGCACCTAAGCCAGATCAACATCCAACCTCCCGTTATAAAAAGGCTCGGAAGAGTGATCTTTCGAGCCTATTCTTTTTCGCATCACCGACCGAACGTGCGCCCCCTAGCGGCCGCTGCAGCTGCCAGGAGTGGCAACGCAACGTCCCTGGATGCCTGCCGTTCTTTCAAGATCGCTTGCCCTTCGATCGGCTCGTAATTGATCTGGGCTCCACCCCCCTATCGCTGCCCAAAATTCCGGCCGGCTTCTTCGGACCACTTCTCTGCCTTGCTGCATTCGACGACGCGCTCAGGGCGAACAAGGTCTCAAGTCAATCTCTTTGACATCCGTCACTCGGACGTCGACGAGCCTGCCCTGCATCTCCTTGGACGGGCGGCAGTTGGGTACGGAAAATCGGCGCTTGAGTGTCCGTGAAGGGTCGGCGCCGGAAGCCCAGACCGAAGCGTTAGAATGTCCGCTATCCCATTTTCGTGTCTACAAGCTGCCCTTCCGGACTGTCCAACCTTGCTGCCAATTTCTCAGCGATATGCAGCGCCTTTTTTCAAGCGAAGCTGGCGCGCTTTCGGCGTAATACGCCGAGCCTGGATCACAGCCTTCAGGCTCTCCACCGAGACGACCGTAGACCGCCCGACCTTTGCAGCCTCAAGATCTCCGGCAGCGATGAGCAGGTAGATTTTCGACCTGCTAAGGCCGGTCATGCGTACTGCATCAGGTATGCGCACGCTGATCGGATCGAACTGGCCGAGCGCGCGCATTTCCTTGTTGACGTTTCGTACCATGGCAGGTCCTTTGTTGGTCAGCCTTGAAAGAGGGAAGCTGTGCTTGGGCCGCTGCGCTGGTTAGATCAGGGCCCTATTTGCCGCCACGAGCGCGCGATTTTGAAAACGCCCGATCGCTGCTGAGAAAAGCCTCAAGCATCGCGGGAACCAGCGCAGAGACAGGCTCTTCTCGCCCATACGTCGCTGCATACATCTTTGCGTAATCGCTCAAGGCATCCGCCAAATCGGGCATCACATGAATGGACATCTTGACCGGAGTTCGGTCCGGCAAAGCGGGAAGCTTCAGATCGGCCATGTGAGTGCTCCTACTGTTTCCAGGGCGGCAGGACGAGATCACGATGCACAACGAGGCGCACCGGCGCGCCAGGTCGGATCGTGATGGTCGGCTGTACCTGCAGACTGCGCGACACAAGCTGATCGCCTGCACGAGACACGCTTTGCTGGGTCGATTGCCGGATGGCTTGAACGAGATCGCTCTCGCCGGTGAAGGTCAGTTCCGAGCCAACCCCGAGCAGCGTGGAAATCGCTGCGCCCTTTACGATCTGCCAGGTATGCGCGTCGACCTGATCCTCCAGGCCCGCGTAGCCGGACAGGTCGCTGGCCGGCACGTTATCGAGGCGAATGGAACTGCCGTCCGGCATCACGATGCGCTGCCAGACTATGAGCGCCCGCTTCTGCCCGAAGGCTACCAGACTATCGTAGCTGCCGATAAGCCTGGCGCCCTGTGGAATGAGCAGAATACGCCCTGTCGCGCTATCGAACACCTGCTGGGTCACCTGGGCGATCACCATGCCGGGAAGGTCCGAACGCAAACCGGTGATCAGGCTCGCCGGTATGACGCTACCCGCTGACAGCATGTTCGGTGACGCCGCCGGGACCAAGACATGTGGCTCAATACCACTCCCCCCATTTCCCTCCGCAACAAAATCCACCTTTCGCTGCTGGGCGTTGGGGTCAACGGTAAAGTCGATGGCCATTTTCGAGCCTGCGCTTGCCGGTGGCGCCGGAACGGTGGCGGC
>NZ_BLJH01000039.1:0-29117 GCF_009811895.1 Novosphingobium sp. TCA1
GCCAATAAGGGGCATCTGTCACAATCCATCTAACGAGGTCAACCGTTCGGTTGCCCCCGTATGATAAGTGCTTTGGCGGCCGATGACCATCGCCCCCAGAGCGGATCGGGCCTCTAACACCCATCCATTTGAGCCAGGCATTCAGACGTTCAGAAAGGCCCCTGCCCCGTCCCGTCGCAGCCTGCGGATACGGTTAGGTAGGGTCGCTGAAAACGCCGGAACTCTGCGGCGAAGGGTGCAAGTGTCCGGCGGTATTCTTCCCGGAATCCGGCCGTATTCTTCCGGAGCAGCTGCCCAAAAATCAGCGGTGACGGGGAGTCCGGTCGTATCCTGAAACCGACAGAAAACGCAAACGTCATAGCGTCATCCCATCTGTCCGTGAAGGACACTTATCGGACATGCTATCAGCCGTATAAGCGGAGTTTACCTTTTCGGCGGTTCCTATACTTTCATTCTCATGAACGCCTCGCCATCATCGTGGCACTTGGAAGTCGCGCGGATCGACGGCGCCTTGCCGTTGCTCTCCCGAACGGAAGCCATGCTCCTCGCCCGCATCTCGCTCCGCCGCCTGTGGAACCACCATGTCAGCGCCTATCCCTTTGAAAACCTTGGCCCTGATCACGATCCAGGGCTCGACGCCGCCGAGCTGGTGCGCAGCTACCACGTCGCCGAGCGCGATGCCTTTATCTCGTGGATCGCCCGGCGCGCCGCACCGCCCCTCGCCCATGCCGCCGCCACCGTGCTCGCCGCCAAGGGTGCGCCCGAAGTGTTCGCCCGCAGTTACGCAATCGCCGATTCCGCGGCCGAGCGGCTTGATGCGCTATTACCAACCGAGGATCCGCTCGCCGCGCTGGTCGAATTCGTCAGGCAGCTGAGCGAGGCAGAGAACAGCTTCGTCGAGGGCGGTTCGGAAACCTACCTGGCTGCGGGCCGCGCTTTCAACCGCCCGCCCACACGCGGCGGCGCCTGGGCCGCCTCACTGGCTGTAGCGATGCGCCCGCAGCTGTTTGCACTAGGTGCAGCGCCGCTCGCGCTTGCCGGCTTGCTCCCGCGAGAAGCATTCCAGTCAATGCGCGAGAGATCGGTCCCGGCGATCCTCGCTGGGGCCTTGCTCAGCGCAGCCACCGCGGTGCGCACTGACATCATCGGCGCCCGCGCCGCCATTGATCTTGCCAAGGCGCGGCTCGCGAAGATCAAGCGCTCCTCCCGCGCCCACGACGCGTGGCTGCTGCTTGCGGGGGTCGGCCCCCTCACCCGCGCCGAGATCGCCCGTGCGCTGGACGTGACCAAGCGCACCGCCTCACAGGCCGCAGCCATTCTCGAGGAGGCCGGAATGATCGCGCCCACCGGGCGCTATGAGGGCCTTCGCATAGTAGCGGCGCATGAAAGTTAAGCCCTGGTCGCGTGATCGGAGCGCGGTCAAGCGAGCTTGGGCCGCGTATTTGCGCTCAAAGTTAGCTCCCACGGCCCCGGCCGCATAATCAACTGCTAACGGAACGCATTGGGCCTGCGGGTTAAACGGGCAGCGTCAGCTTGGGCATTACGATGGCAGGCCTTTTTTCAATGGAGGTTGCGCTTTGCACGCCCCCCTTCCCACGTCATGTGACTCCGTCTTAATGTTTTGCATTCGAACGCCCTTCATCTCGCCGTCTTTTGCCAATCAATTTATCGCAGTATCGTATACGTTTATTTAAGGTATACCTTTGCTAAACCTAAACCCGTTATCTTGCTTTCGGGTGCTATGGATTGACAAAGGCAATCGGCATGCGCTAGGCGTTACCACCAATCGGCTTATGCATTCAATGCGCGTCGACCGGTCATCAAAACGTAAGGTCTATATATGCCCGTCATCTCCATTATGACCACGAAAGGTGGAGCGGGAAAAACCACTGCTACGCTTCTCTTGGGTACGGGATTAGCTGAGCAAGGCGCAGATGTGTGCCTGATCGATGCCGATCCGAACCAACCGTTGGTCAGGTGGGCCGAGGAAGCAAACCTCCCATCAAATCTTTCGGTTGTGGGAAGCGTGACCGAGGAAAATATCATCGAAACAATCGAGGAGCAGTCTGCCAAGGTTAGTTTCGTCATTGTCGACCTTGAAGGTTCTGCGAACCTTTCAAGCGGCTACGCAATCAGTAGCAGCGACCTTATTTTAATCCCGCTACAGGCGTCCAAATTAGATGCAAACGAAGCGGCCAAAACGCTGAAGTTCATTCTGAGGCAGTCGAAAACCACCAACAAGAACATTCCGGCTAGAGTGCTATGGAGTAGGGCACCAGCAGCATATCAGACACGCAGTGGTCGAGATATGGGCACGCAGTTCGAAGAGGCGGGAATATCATTCCTAAACACCCGCGTCGTCGAGCGGGAGGCATTTAAAGGCGTTGTCAATTTCGGCGCGACGCTTGCTGACCTTACAGACGAACAAGTTCCGGGACTCGATAAAGCTCGTGTCAATGCGTCCGCGTTCGTGAAAGAAATTATCGAGGTATTGAGGGAAGCGCGCAAATGACTTCGGGAAAGATCAGCCTGGACCTTGATGAGTTCAAGCCTCAGCCGGTCAAGATCGACGCGGACTCAAGGGCCCAGATAAAGGAAGCCTCCGATAACGCGGGATTCACCGGCCGCCATGCGGTCGCCAAGACTAAGCCCGTATCTCAGCCCGTAAGCGCAGAGCAGGGCGAGGGGAGTGAGGTAAAGCGTCGCGGCCGAAAGAGGACGACGGGGCGGGATGTGCCGTTCACCGTTAAATTGCGTCGCGATACAAACAATCAGATTTATGATCTCGCAGACCAACTGGAATGTGCAGCAATCGCTGAGGTGATTGAAATGGCCTTGCAAGCGCTGACGGAAAAAATCACACGAGGTGAGCCAATTCGCTGATTGCAAACTCTCGGCCGATCGGCACGATCATATCATGAGCTAGGAAGGGCAAAGTTCGGCTGCAACTGCTTCCGCCACGTTCGAGCTTATATTGCTTATCGCCTTTCCGCCCACCATTCATAGGCAAACGCCATGGCGGGCATGGCGATGACGCCAGCGAGCAGCCCTACGAATCCACCATACCCGGCCCCAGCGATAATGGCCCCGGCACCGACAGGGAGCACGAAGACCCGCCCGGTGCCTATAAGACCATCGACACAGCCTGCACGATGCACAGCGCCGGGTTCTTGTGTGGGGCGGATCGGAGGCTGCGTCCATGTCCCCATCGGCGCCGCGAAGTTTGGAGGCTTGGGTTTTCGAGGTTTCGTATCCTTGCTCTTCTTCACCACAGCCACCGGCAATCCCCGAGCGTAATTCAAACGGTCTGCGAACCGGCTATTACGAATTTCGAGGTCGGGCATGCTCCAGCCCCGCGGCAGCGGATAGGCAGGGTCGGCTATAAGTTCCGGCTCAGCCGCAGCGATATACTTTGCCGCTCTCCGCATGCGCCGCAAAGCTTCACGGTGCATCATATCGATGCGGGTTCTAGTGATTCCGAAGTCGTCAGCGATTTCCGCCGCTCCGGTTTGCGGGACGCCGATACCGTAGCTGAGGCGGATCAACCGCTCCAGACGCGGGGATAGGGTTCGTAATAATGTGGTCACAAGCTGACGTCGCTCGAGGTCATCGTGAGGGGAGGGGCCAGCCTCAAAAAGAGCCTCTGCTATCCCTGTGACAAGATCGCTGTCGAGAAGATCGGCTGAGCGGGTCATATGAGCAGGCCAACAATGGTAAGCATGAAGGCAAGCGATCCCGCTATGATCTTACCAGAGGCCATGGCCTTGGCCGGCCCTGCATAGCGTACCTGGCTCCATGTCCGGTCGATGCCCGAGACGATTCCGAGGGTGCCGTCGACGATCAGGATCGAGCCAATGACGTAAAGCAGGATGGCGATGGCTTTGACCAGGCCGAGAAGGGACAGTGCGCCGATGACAAACAGAGAGCCGACTGTGATCGTGGCGTAGGCCTGAAGTTTCGAGGCTAGGTCGAGCAGGCCGATAAGGCGCAAGGGGCTTCTCCAGGGCAGGGGATAGCGCAGCAAGACCATGGGACGGCGGCACTGACGGCATCCCTCAATAGGAGAACCACGCCGCCACTCATGCACTGGATGGCCGCAGTATGGACATTTGGGAAGGTGTCGGGGACCGTGCATCAGTTTGTCACGGGGCCGAGGTAATCGATCTCGATTACGGCAGCGCCGCGCTTGCGGCCGACGATGCGCACAAGTTTATCATTTTTGGCAGTCGTGTCGATTTCGCCGATCAGCCGCCACCACATCCCATCCGTGTCCTTCAGCATCGGGCCGCGCTGCGATGTCTCTATGGTTCCGGTCAGTCCTATCGTTTCAATCATTGCCTCGGTTCTCCATTGGATCGCTAGGCATGCCATGGGAGGCGCTGAAGCAGGCCATCTCACAGTGGAGCATGGGTCGGCCGTGGCTGTGCAACTGCTTCCCGTTCATCATCACGGGCCGCGAAGCGAGCCGTTTGCAGCGGGTGTTGGAGCGATCAAGGAACCCACAGGGCATTGCCAGCGGTTCTTGGGGCGTGATGGCGGCGTCCTCGATCGTGGCGTTTAGCGGCTCCTCGCCGAACAGATCCGTCTGCGCGCTCATGATCCATGGCTCCAAGCTGGGGGAGGAAGGGCAGGGGGGCTCACTCTCCGTCGTGTTCCCCCTTCCATTCCCTCTCCCCTTCTACTGCGCGTGTGTTCCAGCTGCCTGTGCGTCGCCGGTGGAGGCTACAGGTGCCGCTACGGACGCCGCTGGAGGCGCAACACGGGCAGGGGCAGCTGACATCGCAACAGGTGGCGCGATGCGCCCCTGCGCGTCTCTGGTGAGCTTGCGGAAGGCGTCGAGCAACGCGAAGGACGTGATTTTGCCTATATCGGTGCTGGTGTAGCCGCCGCCAAGCGCACCGATACCTGAGCCCATCAGCGCGCCGCCGATGATCGATATGTCCTTTTTGCGGGCAGAGCCGGTGGCGACAACTTTCTGCAGTCCGGTTTTCACCTCCACGAGTGTTAGCATCGTCTGGCTCTCCAGCTTCTTCGACTTGAAGCCAATCCCGCCTGGAAACATGGTGCCTAACCCGCCCCCGCTGCCGCCGGCATTGCCGTCAGAATAGAGAACGCGGGCGGTGAGCAGGTATTCGGCAGCCAGCAATGTCGCTTGCGTATTGCCATTCGCGATGGTGCCTCCCGAAGCGAGCGCACGTTCGCGCTGAAGGGCATCAAAACCTTCGCCACGATCGAGCACCTGGAAGCAATTTGATTGTGCAGTTAGCAGCTTCAGCAGCGGCAATGGGTCGATCTTTTGCGAGCCACCGCCATTCTGTGCCTCAGCCATACGGATCATGGCGCGAAGCCCTGGAGGAATGTCATCCTCGCTCGGCGCTGCGGTGCGATCCTCGACTAGCGCAATGGTGCCGAGCGGGACGTCGCAGCGGGGAACTTCTGAAGTTTCATCGATGCCGATACCACCTTTACCCAATTTCTGGGCATTGGCGGGTGTAGCGGCCAGCGCTGCGAGTGTGAAAGCAAGGCCGGTGCTGAGGTGGGCAGCAGTGGTGAGCATGTGTCGCATAAGCCGGTCGTCCTGTTCAGTTGAGAGGGTTGGGTGAGCGGAAGTCGGAACTGGTGCGAAGATTGCCCCAGCGACTGCGGTGCAGGTCGATTACGCGCGTCCAGTGCGGGTCTATGCGCACGGGCGCGCTGACAGTCTGCGAGATTGTCGAAATTCCGAAATATCGTTGTGTCCCATGCCACTTGTCGCCTTCGACGATCCTGACACGGTAGGTTCCGGGCGGAACGGGTACGGCAACTTCTGCATTGCGCCGTGCATAGACCGAGATGACATGCGCCGATGTGTGGGGGTCGTAGAGCTGGACGATGGCGTTGCCATGTGCAGAGATAATGCGAAGCTGTGAGATCGCTGATTTGGGATCTACGGTCCGGTTGACGGTGACGCTGCCGGAGGTGGGGAAGGGCATCTCGGGATCGTTGTCAGGTAGCCACCCCGTTAGCTTGATGTCGCGCCAGGCCGGGATGGCGATGGCGATCAGTACGACCGCGCCTGCAATCGCCCATCCGATTTGGCCCGAAGATTTACGCCGCTTCGGCCGCCAGCGGTTCTTCTGATAATCAAAGCCTTGGTTTTTCGCGGCAAACCATGCTCCGTCCTGCTCGACGCGCGATTTGCGGTCGTTCCAAAGGGTGCCCCCGAGACCCCGGCGCTTGCGGTAGCGCTCGCGCATGTAGTCGCGGTCATTTATTCCCATGGCCGCCTCTGGATATCGCTTCGAAGCGATCCTCATGCTCTTGTAGCCATTTCGCGTCGCGTTGGATCTGTTCGGGATCGGTCGGTTCGATCGGCATGGTGGAGGCGATCAAGGCGATGAGACAGACAAAAGCGGCGCAGGGGATGAGCACGCCGAGCGCAACTTTCGCGCCATCGCGCCAGGTCGGCACGCGCATGGGGGTATGGGTGATGGTGGGGGTAGCGGTGGCTGCGGCCGTGGATGCGAGCGTCTCGAGGTCGGCTATGCACTCATCGAATGCCTTGACGCAGTCGGTGAGGGAGCGGCGCAGGGTAACGGGCATCTGTATCGTCTCTGGCTCGCGGAGGATGCCGTGTATCCGCCCCGAAACGCGGCGCAGGATGAGCGCATATTCGATCATAATATCGCGGGGGGTGAGTGGTGTGGGGGTTACATCCTCGCGCACGGAGTCCTCCTGTAAGAGCCGTTGAGGTGGGGAGGGGGGAGAAAACTGGTCAGCACGGCGATCATCTAACCGCCCTTGCTGCCGCTCGCGGGCACTCACGAGCTACCCGTGCGCCTTGATCCCACCGTGCAAAATAGGTGGCTTGCCCACCTTCGATCTGGTGGCACGACAGGCTCCGGCCCTGCGCGTAGACCATCGCCAGCGTGCGCCCGTAACGATCTGTGCCCACGCGTTCGATAGAGAGAGGCCCCGCCATGATCCGTTGCAGCGATGCCTTGCTCGCGGCGGCCCGCTGCCGATCGCAGATCGCGCCGGGTTTAGGCACGGGTCTGCACCGGCTGTTGCCCGGATCGTCGGGAGCGTCGACGCCAAGCAAGCGGATGCGCTCGCCATTGCATCTGATCGTATCGCCATCCGTCACGGTGCAGCCCGCCAGTGCGGCGGCGGCAATAAGTATCAGAGACATCGGGTGATCCTTTCCAACCAATAATCGGCGGGGTGACAATCGCCGGGGGTCTTTGTGTTGATGATGGAGCGTTCAATCCACGGCGCGGCCCTGACCACCGGCAGATCGATTGGCGCCTCAGCTTGTGTGACGCTCCCAGCTTGTCCGCTGCGGCCTGTCATTTGCGCTGCCAGGTATCGAAGGGCACGATCTCGGGCTCGTCGAGCAGGCCGCGCGCGCCCAGCTTTGTCCCCAGCTGGTCGATTTCTTGCGAGAACGCGGCATTTTCGAGCGTCATCCCGTCGCGGTTCCTGTGCCGGATGGCCGCCCTCGCGGGTTCGGGCAATGATGGCCTCAAGATGCCCGGCATCCATGTCGCTAGTGGCAAAATCGATCGGCAGGCGTTTACGGCTCATAGGTCGAGTCCCAGGCTCTTTTCCGGCAGCCCCGGAATCTGGCCGTCATCACGACCAGGCATCGGCGGAATGCCGGTAAGATCATCAACGGTGGTATCGACAACGCCGAGGCCATCGCCCTCGAGGTGATCCAGCAGTGCTTGCCTAAGCGGATCGACGTCGTCCTTGTCCTGCGTGGGGGCAGGGGGATCATCAGCGCCGGGATCGTAGATCAGATCGGCACTGGCATCGAAGGTGGAATAATCAGTTTCCGATGGCCCCATCGGGGGCAGGTCATCCAGGTCCATTGACTCTGGACCGGACATGCCGTTCTGGCCCTTCTCTATTTCGCTGAGCCCATCGGCCGCGTTCTCGTCGCCACCGGCGCCAGTTCCAGCGCCGCCTTCGTGTGCATCGGCTGCGGGCATTGGGGGCAAGTCGGCCAAATCGGCGGAGGCATCGCGGCCAAGGCCGTTTGA
The DNA here is from genome assembly GCF_009811895.1 of Novosphingobium sp. TCA1. Classification (NCBI taxonomy): domain Bacteria; kingdom Pseudomonadati; phylum Pseudomonadota; class Alphaproteobacteria; order Sphingomonadales; family Sphingomonadaceae; genus Novosphingobium; species Novosphingobium sp. TCA1. The sequence goes on from NZ_BLJH01000039.1 coordinate 8,025, forward strand.
CGCGCCACCGGCTCCGTTCTCACCCTCGAGTGCATCGAATGCGGCGGTAAGTGCAGCGTCTGCCGCCTCCTGCTTGGCATCAACACCGTCAATGTCCAGCTTCCCGGTGCTTTCGAGAGAGGAAGTCTTGTCGCCTGGATTGGAGTTAAGACGCCATTCCAGCTTCTGGCGATCGTCAACGATCATGGTCAGGGCGTCCCGCACGCGGGTCACAAGGACGTTGAAAAGGCGCTGGTTGGATAGGTTGTGCTCGTAGGAGAGCATGACCCCGATCCCCTTGTCTGCGGTGACACCCTGCGCCATGTGCATGTTTAGGGCGTAGGCGAGGCCGATCCTGCTGAGCATCGGATCACCACGCTCTAATGTTAGCCGTTCGTTATTCGCGGTTTCGACGGTGACGTTCCCCCCCTCAATGGACACGATCTTTGCCAGAGCAGCATTATCCAGTCCGCGATCCTTGTCGTTGGTGGTCCAGCGGATCGTATCGCCCTCATAAATCTTGAGCGTCTCGAGATTTGAGAGTTCAAGACGGCTTCGGGTGATGCCGGAATCAATCTTCTGAGGATCGAAGCGCAGGTTGCGCCCATTGGGGCCTGTTAGCTGGACCTTGCCGTTGTCGAAGATGCGGCTAACCTGATACTGCCCCCGCCCTAGCCCGACTTCTCGGATTTGCCCCGTCACCGTCAGGGTCTGGCCAACGGTGTAATGATGGGCATAGCGCAGCTGCTCGCGCTCTTTGCTCACCCGGTCATGGACAATGACGTCCAGGCCGTCGCCCTTCAGAGTGCCCTCCTGACGCAAACCTTGCTGAATTTCGGTGTTGATCTCCGAGCGTGCGTCGCGGCCCGAGGCGAAGACGGCGGTAACAGCCCGGTCTTCTGCAGACAGGGCCAGCCATGCCTCGGCCGCCTGTGCAGCCGGTTCGGCATGTTCGCTGACATTGTCGCCCAGCACTTTCAGCGCGGCGCCGGCGCGGCCAGTGTTCGCAAGCGCCGCTACGGTCAGGAGTTGCTTGTTGTCCGGATTGATACGCACGTTCTGATCCATGCGCGCCATGGTGATGCCAGCGGCTTGTACCATGGCAAATGACTTGCCCGCGTCGATCGAGGAGAGCTGTTGACGGTCGCCAACGAAGGCTACCTTTTCGATGCCGAGCGCTTCAGTGATGCGCATCAGCTTGAGCATATCCTCGCTCGAAACCATTGAGGTTTCGTCGACGACGACGATCGTGCCGGCGAGTTCGCTGCGCCGATCCTGGGCCCCCCGACTGCTGGGATCGCTTAGGTATTTCTCGTTCTGCCACACGAAAGACGCAATGGTCTGTGCCGAAACTCCCGCCTTTTCCATGTCCTCGGCCGTGAGGTGCTTTGGCACCATGCCCTCGCGCATGTCGCCGACCATCTTGTTCTGAAACGCGAGGCCGAGGACTTGCTTGCCCTCATCGCGCGCGACGGCAGCAACAGTCTGCAGCATGGTAGACTTACCGGCGCCGGCGACACCCTGGACGACGACGTAGCGATCCTCACTCGAGACGATCATGGTTGCGGCCGCGAGCTGCCCTTGATTCAGTTCTCGGGGCGCTGCGGCCTCCTGAAGCCGCGATGGCGCACTGGCGGCATCGACGATCGAGGTGCCTTTGCCATTGCCGGTTTCGACGTGATCGAGAATGGATTGCTCGACCTTCAACGACTCAGGTGTGGTGACAGCGTCGACCATCTGGCCCTTGTGCTGGATTTGACCAGAAACGAGATCGCCATTTTTTATCAGTCGGTCGATGCGCGCTTCGACGTTGTCGATCGTGACGCCCTTGAGGCCAAGATCGAGAGCCGTCTTGGAGACTTGATGGACCTGGAAGGCGGCTTCCCGCTGGCTGAGGATGCGGACGGCCGAAGCGACCGCGAGTTGGGCACGAGCATCGCCAGGAGAGCCTGCCAGACGCGCAATGCCAGCATCGACCAGTGGTTCAGGGGATCGCAAGAGGCCGGATACAAATTCCCGCGCCGTGTTCACCACCTCGAGCATGGCCTTGTAACCGCGCACTGCGAGGTTTTCCGGCTGCTCGCGAGAGGCCCGCAACGCAGCGGCGAGGACGTCCTTCCCGTCAAATCCGAGTGCTGCAGCGCGCTCGATCCAGCCTTTGACCATGCCTTCGCGATCTTCAACATTCAGTTTTGCATCGCGAGTGTTGACGGTGACGCTGTCGCGTCCTTTTGGTGAGACGATCCCAAGCTGCTCGGACTTGATCAGGATTTCTTCCCGCCGTGTGCTGTTGGCGTCGATGACATCCTTGGGGACACCGACGATCTCGAAGGTGCCGTGCTTGCCGTCCAATTGAACCTTGTAGCCCAGCTCCTCCATACGGGTCCGCAGGAAGGCGTGCTGGATCGAGCCGATAACGGTGTTATTGGACCAGATCTTGTCGGCGTGAAGCGCCTGCCATTTGCCGTCCGGCATGCGCGTCATGTTGGCGACGATGGAATGGATATGGAGCTGCGGATCGAGTGCCCGGCTCGTGTCGTGCTGGAAAAGGGCGTAGACGAGATTGCCTGTCTGAATGGCGGCCGTCTTGCCCTCAACGGTCTTGCGGCCTTCGGCAAGGTTCTTCTCGACCCACGCCATGGTATCCTTGACCGAAAGAGCAAATGCGCCATCAGGTCCAAGAATGCGTTTGTCGCCGGCTATGTAGGCCATGATCGAGACTGACTTTGGCGCGGAGAACGTCAGGTCGTAGCCTGGCCTTCGGTTGTCCTTCGCTTCGATCTGTTCCCCGGTGGGTGTCTCACCCAGGAGAACCTTTTCGAACGCCTCACGGGTGACGCTTGATCCTTCTGCAATTGAGCTGTCGGAGAGGCCATTGCCTCCCCATTGGCTGACCTCCCCTGCCTGCTCATTTGTATAATAATCACCCGCAACGAAATCGTCGTTTGTGAAATATTTGGCGGCGCCACCAGCGGAGCGAACGGATGCAATGGAATGCATCGATCAGTCTCCGATACCCATATCTGAATCGCCCAGATCGGGATGATCGTGACTATGGTCTTTTCCGTCCCCCGTGCCGAAACCGTCACGCGCTTCACGGACGCCTAGATTTTCCTCGGCGGTATCTCTATTTTCTCCTCTTGCCTGGGTAGCGGCATCCTTATCGGAGGATCGAGAGGAGATTTCCTGTGCGTCTCGTCTGGCCGTGGAGTCCTTTGGCCGGGCGTTCTCCCGCTCTGGAGTATCGAGACCATTATGATCGACGGTACTGTCCTGTGCAGCTTCGCCTTTGACGGTCCCGGATTGCGATGCACCGGGGTCCATACGGTCAAGTGCTTCACGAGAGTTGGGATCGCGGCCCTCTTGCTCTTCACGCTCCTGCTCTGAGGGTTGTGAAAGGATATTGGAGGCGAGTGCGATTGGATTATCCCGCGCGGCCACCTCCTCTTCGCTGAGCGCGATGTTTTCCCCACGCCCACCGTCATCCCCACCCTTCGGCTTACCCCCACCTCCGCGAACATTGCCGTCCGGATCGTCCGGCTTTGACGGTGGCCGGCGCATGAAGCCCTCGGCAACTTTGGCATAGTGCTGCCACTCAAGCTGGATGCGCGCTGCCGGAAATCCATCCGGAAATTTCACGAAACCGTGCATCGAGGGCAGGTTCATGATGTCGTCGGGAATGACGAGTGGTTCGATCTGCTTGCGCGGTGTCAGCGTCGATGCGTCGCGGGTGGAATTGTAGCCGTAGGAATAGCCCTCATCCATTTGCCGGATTTCGCGATTGCCGATGTAGCGGGCGCACTGCTCGGCGGTGTCCAGATCCGCAGCAGCGAGCATCAGCTTTGTACGTGCAAGCGACGACAGGTTGCGGGCGTTTTCTTCCCCGTAGACCTGCACCAGTTTGTCGAAGGAGTGGAGGCCAAGGATCATGGCTCCGCCAAAGTTACGGGCCGTCTGGAGGCCGTTCTCGATGGCGGGCAGGCGGTGAAGCGCGCCCAGCTCGTCGAACATGAACCAGGTCCGCAAAGAACGGGTGTGCGGCATGGTCATGAGCGAGTGAATGGCAAGGTTCGACCACAGGGTCAGGAGGGCCTTGTTCATCTCGAGGTCGGTGTAGGTACAGGTGATGAAGAGGATCGATCCGGGCTTCTTCTCGCCGGTGATCCACTTCTTGATCGAGTATGGCTCGCCCTCGTCGGGAAGGAAGCGCAGCGCCTGCGCATTGGTGTTGAAAACGGCACGGATCGATTCCGCCATGCGGGCGGCTTCCGGGGCAGTGAGTGGATCGGCGATCGTCTTCTGAAGATGACGGTGGACCTGCTTGAGATCGGCCGTCATCAGGTTGTCGGCGAGCGCCTGATTGGAGGTCTGATCCTTCTCGATCAGCTTCATGCACATTTCGATGAAGAGGGTGCGTGCGGCGAGGGCCCAGAACGGTTCCGACGATCCGCCGTCGGAGGGGATCAGCGCCGCTGCGGCAGCGGTGAACTCGCTGTATGTCGAGCAGTCATTGAAGATCGACCATGACGGGCACCGCACGTCCATGGGATTGAGGATCGTGTCGCGCTCGGGGTCGTAGAATGCCTCGACGTAAGCGCCGGTAAGATCGAAGACCACGGCGGTATCCTGACGTTCGCGCATCTGCGCCAGATGCTTCCGAAGGACAGTGGTCTTGCCGGTGCCGGTGGTGCCCAGGAGCATGGTGTGGGATTGCTCGAGGCGGTGGGGATAGGGGATGCCGGCAAGGTAATAGGGATGGTGAATGCCGGCAGCCTTGCGGGCATCGAACGACATCTTGAGAACAGCTTTGGGCTTCTTGCCGGGGAAGAGGTCTTTGGCCTCCTCAACGAACTTCATCTGGTTGTGCTGGCTGATCTCCCTGTAGAGCAGATCCCGATCCACCAGCATGGCGCCGCGCTCGTGCCGTTCTTCCATGATCGAGCCGCCTCGCCGCCGCGAGAAATCGACATACCAGATCGAAGCCGGGATGGTCGCAAACGAGGCGATCAGGATCGAACCGATGACGCCGCGCAGTGCCTTATGCCAGGCGAGGGCGACCTCAGGGACATAGGGCACGTACCCCATGAAGGTGTGGCGCACGGTATGGTCTGGGAGTTGCAGGTTGGCCTGCTTCATCGGATCGAGCGCGCACCAGTCCCACAGCCACGACAGCATGCGCATGCAGATGAGCTGGAAATTGTTCTCGTCGAGGGTGAACGAGAGGATCGTGAAATAGGATAGGGCGAAGATGCCCAGCCACATGAGGAAGGGCATCTTCGCGCCCTGCAGCCACATGATAACCTGGGTGTTGAGCAGCTGGCTTCCGCGCACGAAGTTGCCATTGTTGCGAGGCGTGTCGCCGCGCGCGGAATGGTGTTTCAGGGGCCTCGGTGAACCGTCGCTGCGAATGTCTTTGCGGTCTTTGCCGCGTTTCTTACGCGCCATGATACCGCTCCATGCGACGGGTCGTTTCCTCGAGGACGAGTTTCCGATGATCGGGGTGTTCTTCGCGCAGGATCGTGTCGACGGCAGCCTGTGTGTACTCACACACTCGCGCTAGTCGAAGGTGGCTCGCATTATCGAATACGCCGCCGTCCAGGTGTCGCTTGACTATGAACCTTATGAGATCAGCAAAGGATCTGTCTTGGTCGGCAGCGATCGCGTCGAGCCGGTCAAGATCGTGTTTGTCGAACCTTACGGATCGCTGGGTACTTCTCATGTTCAAACCATCCTCTCGAATGAGGGGATGGTGAGCTTTTGCGGAAAGCGGGCTTTTACTACTCGCGTTCCCTGCGGATAGCAAGTTTAATTAGGCGCTAAAAATCCATGTAATCCCATGTAATCCCAGCCAAGTTTCTGAAATATCGCATAATTTGCAATGGGAGTGAATGGGATTACAAATGGGGTTGATTGGGATTACATTAAATATGTTGGTAACATGTTGTTATTCAACCATAATCCTGCAACACCGTTGCGTAGGGTGTGCCTATTGAGCTGTCTTATCGTCCGTGAAGCCTCGTTGTGTTCTGATCCTCGTCTGGTTCGGGCTTGCCTCCGGTTTCCGGGGGGCAAAGGTCCGCCGTGAGGCGGAAGCGACCGAAGGGGAAGGGCGCTTTGCGCGGGTCGAATGGGGTCGCAAGTGCATGGATCATCCGTGAGTGAAGGGTGCGACTTCGCAGTCGTATCGTAGGGGAGTACGACACGGGTTTTCCGGTGCGCCAGGTCCGGTTATGGTGGTGCTGTTCAGAGCCGATCAGCCTGACCAGAAGGTAATGAAAATGGCGAAGTCACTGGACGCAGAAATGGCCGCGATCGAGGCCGAGGAACGTAAGCTGTCGGAGCGTCGCAAGGCGCATCAACAGAAGGTGCGGGAGGCGGCGATCGGGACGGTCGAGAAGGCGGGGCTTTTCAAGCTCCCGCATGATCGACTGGAGCGGATCATGAAGGCGGTGAAGACGCTGGGCGTGGACGAGGTGGAGAAACGGCTTCAGGCGTCAGCCTGAGCCGTTCCGGCACCGAACAAACGACCGATGGCCGCGCGGATGGGCTTGCCCATTCGGGCGGCCATTCCTTTAGAGGCGGGCCCCGGCGATGCGTAGCCTTGGCCGTTAGGCCGAGGCGAGCGAGCCGGGGGCAGACGCGGCAGCGATCTGGACGGCATCAGACAAAAAAAGGGAAGCGCGGCCCTGTGGGGCTGCGCCTCCCATGCGTGGCGGATTGGGCTCACCAGTTGAGCGGGTTCTCCATGTGCTCGACGTAGAGGGCTTCGGATGCGAGCATGATCTCATGGTCGATCTCGATCATGCTCCAGTTGAGGCGGTCGGCATGGTTGTGGACCGTCTCGCGATCGTCGATCGTCATGGAGGTCCAATCGATCATTTCGATGAAGTCGTCGCGGCGGTCATGGATGCGACAGGCGCGGTGCATTTCGGCTTCGAGCGAGGCGATGCGATGCTCGATCCGGATCTCCTTATCCGACTTGGCGATGAACTCGATCTTGTCTTCCGGGAGGGTAACTGACGTGCTCATAACGCTCACTCCTTAGTCAAAACGACAGTTACGGTCGGACCTTCGGGGCGCGGTCGGGTCAGGGACGCGAAAGGCGAGCCTTTCGCGCCGCGAAGCGGCGGTGGGGGGCACGATTTTCTTTGGCGGCCGCTGCGCTGTAATTGGCGCGACGAGGTCGATCCGCCGAAGAAAATGGTGGGGCCCCGCCGTCCTTGACGCGGCCGCGCGCCGGAGGTCACAATGGGAAGACTGTGTGGTGGTTTTACCTATCGGCGTGGCGCGGGCGGCGATGCGTAGCCCTGGCCGTCAGGCCAAGGCAAGCGAGGCGACCCCGCGCCGAAAGGTGGAGTACTTTGCCGGGCGCTATGACCAGACCATGCGAAGGGCGCAGCTGGGCGACGTGATCGCGGCCATCTGGTTGAGTGCCGGCAGGTATCGGGCAAGGCCCGGCTCGGCATCGAGCCGGCTTGCCATGACGGGATCGGCAAGGCTGCCGCGCAGCTGCTCGATGCTGATGGTGCCGCAGCTGTCGAGGTCGAGGCCGAGCATCGCGAGGATGGCGTAGGCGTTCGAGTTGGAGACGTTCATCTCGGGCGCGGCGTCCGGGTTGGTCGAGAGCGTCACCATGATGTCGGGTTCGTCATCGCGGCGGGCGATGCGGATGCGACGGCCGAGAAATTGGGCCGTCTCGATCAGGGCGATCGCGTCGACGTCGAAGGTGAAGTGGCGGGCGATCATGGCGATCGGCATCATGGCGGTGCGGGCCTCCCACGCGAAGACGTGTTCGTCGAGCGAGCCGTAGTCGTGGATGATGAGATCGAGGCCATAGCGCTTGCCGTATTCGTCGAGTGTTTCGCGCAGGGCGCCCATCTGCAGGGGGTCGATCATGACGGGGCGCAGATTGTCGGGTTCGGCATCATCCTTGATGCGGAAAGTGATCATCGGGAAGCTCCTTCGTCAAACTCGCCTCGTCTCTCCCTCTCTCCTCCAGCGCCGATCCGGTCACGGATCGGGGACGCCGAAGGCGCAATGGGAGACAGAGCGAAATGCCACCCGAAGGGGGGAGGGCAGGGTGGTCCCGATGGTCCTGATCGGGAAGCCGCGGCGCTGGCAGACCGGCGCGGATCTGTGTTCATGCTCGCGGCAGCAGCGCGCGCCGGGTTCGATGCCCGGCGCGCGCTCCCCCGCCCTCGATATCTGGGGGCCAGGTCGAGCGGCGCGGGGCCGATCGTCTTGCTTGCGGCAGCTCCTTACCGGAGGGGGGAAGGTCGCCGCGCGCGGCGTCGCCAGCGAGCCCCGGCGGGGGCGATGTTGGCGGCGGCGCGCGCGGCGGCCTGGCGTGGGGGGAACCGTAGGGTTTCCCCCACCTAGCGCGACGTGGACGACAAAGGGCCAGCGCCGGGGACGTGCTCCGATGCTGGCCCAATGCTCCTGCCAAGGAAAGGGTAGGGGCGGCGCTGGTCCGCCCCTGTTATCTCATCCCCAATTCTGCCGCTTGGCGTCGGCGGGCATGGGGGCCTGTGCGTCATAGCGGAAGGCGTGGGTGGGAACGCCTGCGCCCTTCAGTTCGTCCAGCAAGTGCGACTGAATGCCGGTGCCTTGGCAAATGATCGCTTCGACGGGCCGGAGGCTGACAAGCTGGTCATTACGCTTGAAACCGGCGCTCTTTCCGAAGCGCTGCGCGTTCGGGGCAAAGGTGACAATCGGCACGCCAGCTTGTGCGGCCCAAGCTGCGGCGATGGCGTCGCATCCCTTGCGCTGGCCGGTGGTGCAAAGGGTCATGCTCGGGATGCGGGCCTTGATCTGGTCGAGGCGGGCGTAAAGCTGCTGATAGTCGTGCCATTCCTGACCGCCGGAAAAGACGACAATCGGGCCGGTGGGGTTGCGCTTTTCGCGCATGGCGGTTGCGCGGGCTTTCAGGAAATCGGCGGATGCGATCTGGCTTGCGGTGGTGACGCTCGAAACCCTCGATCCGCGCGCGGTGCTCCAAGGGCGGCCGGTCTGCGAACGGTAGCAGTTGGCGGCATAGTCGCGCATGCATTCGATGGCGGCGCGCTGCTCCATCTTGGTACGGGCGCGAAGCTGCAAATCTTCCATCTCGGTTGCATAGATTTCGCTGCGGTCGTCCTGCTCGATCCTGTCTTTCAGGTCGCGGCAAAGCGTGTCCTCCTCGCGGGCCAGCTTCTCAGCTTCGTAGTGAAACGAATTGACGATGCCCCATGCAATGGCCTGCGCGCTCGGCTCAAGGCGGGTGTCGCGGAAAAGGTCAAAGATGGTGTTGATGATGGCATGGCATTCTGCCTGCGCCTCGGCGGGCTCGGGCATGTCCAGTTCCTGTGCCTCGCCCCCCATGTCGAGGATGGAAAGCGCCGTCACGTCGCCGAATGCTTCGGTAAAGCTGTCGAGCACGGAATCTTGCGCGATCATGTCGGCAATCTCTGCCTCACGGGCCAGCGCTGCCAGCTCGTCGGGCGTGGCTGCGGTTCCGGCTTCATCCTCGCCGCGCATGGTGTCGGCAATCGCCTTGTCGAGATACTGCTTGCGCAGTTCGGCGGGCGTGGTGCCGATGGCCTTTGCGAAGTCGGCAAAGCTGCTATAGCTGCGGCTGTTCGTTTCCTTGGTCATGATAACTCATCCTTGGCAGGGGATAGCGAATAGGGTCGGGAGAGGGGGGCAACCCTCTCCCTTCCCGTCGGGGGGATCAGAACTCGGGGACGAAATCCTCGTCGGTCTGCGTGATCCGGCCATCTTCGGTGGCGTTGCCTTCACCGAAACTGTCGTCACGCTGGCGGCGGCGGGTCTGGCGGGTGCCGTCCATGTTCTGGCGCATGGGGGCCGGACGGTTCCAGACGACGCGATAGCCGTCTTCGTCGTCACCAAAGACCATGATTGCCATCTTCTCGGGCAGGCTGGGATCGTCGAGGCTGCCCTGATAGAAAACCTCGCCGGTCGAATTGCTGGTGGCTTCCCAAAGCGCGCCGACCTGCACCCACTTGCGAGCGACGTTCAACGCCATGATCTCGAACGCGGGGGCCTTCTCGTTCGTGCTTTCGACGGGGCGAAGGCCAAGGCGGGCAAGGTCGACAGTGAGGGTTGCGATCGAACCGATGAGCTGGCCGTTCTTGAGGGCGAAAGTACCGATGTTCATGAGCATTACTCCTATAGTGCGGGGCTTATCCCCTAGTCTTTGGTCCGGGGCCTCTCCCCTTCCCTTCCGACACACTAATCTTACTCGCTAAACTCAAAATATTGAAATGCATTGATTTCTTGACAGCTATTTACCGTACATGGTGAACCTGAGCCTAAATAGTTGTCGCGGTAGCGACATTACAAATAAACGTCGGCCCGCCAGGGCCGTCTTTACTGACCAACAGAGCGCAAGGGGGTGGGTTGTCATTCACCGCACACGGAGCCACCTTCGCCTGTGTCCCAAGTGGCACGCCGGGGATCGCTCGATCAAAAGACGTCGCGCTGCGGCCTAGCGGAGCTTGCCGATCCGCGCTGGCTGTCTGCGACAAGCAGACAAAAGCCAGCCAGCGCGGATTGGCTAGCGCAGCTTGGTCGGAGGCAGCTTTTGATTGAGCAACCCGGTGTGCGACGCCGGGACACTGGCGGGGGTGGCGCAGTGTGTGGTGAATGACCTGGCGCGAGGTTGGTGCTGGGGATCGGCGTCCTCGCCGGTCCCCAGCATGGATAAGAGAACCGGCCCCGAAGGGGACGACAACAGCCGCAGGCTACTGGCGCTGCGCGTGGGCCAAGGGCGCCGTGGGAGGCTGGAGGAGAGGGAAGGGGGCGCTCGCGCGACGCAGGGCCTCTCACGCCCGTTGCAGGCCGGATGACGACGAGGGCAGGGCGCCCGGGCAAGGGATCGAAACCCGAAGGGCGGAGACCCGCAGGGGCTCCGGGAGCCGCAGGCGACTAGAGCCCGGTCTCGCCGCAGGCGAGATGACCCCTAATCTCTTGGACGGATCCAATGAATGATCTGAAACCCGAGGCGTTCGATATGGTGCCGAGTGACTTTCCACTGCCCGTTTGTCAGCCGATAGGCACGATAACATTTCGGATGTTCGCTCTGAAGAACTGCACATTCGTCAACACGAATTAGCTTTTCGAAATCGCCATCATCTGATGGGTCATCGATTATCCGCAAAGAGAGATTTCTGCCGATAGCGCTCAGTTGGATTTCAATACCTCGACATTTGATCTCGAATGGTATGCGGTAGGTCTTGAGGCTGTCGTTGCTCATGTTAGGCTCCAGTTGTTGGAGCCGCGTAAGGCGCGCATGAGCGGGGCGAAGTCTAAAGGGCTATGAAGACCTTTGAAGAAGCGAAACTATCTCCTGAGATTATTCAATCAATTCAGACATCTATCGAGCGACGTGTTGATGGCCATGACATTCAGGCATTTCTGAAGGGGCTTGTAATCCTGAGCGCCATGGGCGGGTCGGGCGAGTTCACCCGCAAGCAGATTGTCGCCGAGGTCGATCCTATAAGGACTGAGTTCACCTCGAACGTCTGGGCTGACGAAAAGAAGCTCCGCCGCCAGTTCGATACGCATCGAGCCTACCTTTCGGAAGGGGTGCCCGGCTTATTGGAGTTCCGGTGCGATCAGGATCGAAGGCCCTATCGCTACCGTTTGGGGGTGATCGAGGAGCCGGAACAGGAGGTTCCGTTTCAGCTAGCCGGTTCGATCCTGCGTTATCGAACGGGCGAGACTGTTCCGAGGTTGTCACGGTTGGGACGACTGACGCACCCCGGCGTGGGTTTGCACGCGAAGGATTACCGAAGGTGGCTGTTTCTGACGCCGCTGATCGTTCTGTGCGTGACGTTCATGTTATTCATGGCCGCGCTGTCATTGGCGCTGTACTCTGCGGCAAAGGGCGTGTTTGCAGGCCCGATGACGTATCTGGCACTGCTAGCGGTGCCTTTAGGCTGTGTGTGGTCCTTGTCGCAGCGCTGGAATCGGTTGTTCACGGATCGCATTCTGCTGCTGGGTATGGGCGACGTTGCGGACGTCGACGGGGGGGTGGTTCTTAATTGCGAGCGTGGCAGTGAAGGACGACTGGCGATCGTGATCAGGAGATATTTCGCGGATTGCCCGATATGTGATGCTGAGACGGTGATGCTGGCGCGTGGCGGCTTGGAGTATCCGGGGCGGATTGTCGGACGGTGTCAAAACAGCCCGCGAGAGCACGTTTTCAGCTTTGATAGGGTGACGCTCGAGGGGGCACCGCTGCGGCAGCGGCGCCGCGATGAAGGGAAGGCCGTCTAGCGCGCGGGCGCACGTCAGTTGGCCGCAGGGCCCATATATGTTGATAGCAAAGGATTAGATGCCAAATGCCGGTAGATGAAGGATCGACGTTGACGCGCGCGGATCTTGCGGAGGCGCTGCATCGTGCGGTTGGGTTTTCAAGGAACGATGCACTTCACCTGGTCGAGCAGATCCTCGAGCGCATGACGGATGCGTTAGCCGCAGGCGAGAACGTGAAGATCACGAATTTCGGGACATTTTTGCTGAACGATAAGGCCGAGCGGGTCGGGCGCAATCCGAAGACGGGGGTGGAGGTGCCGGTATCAGCGCGGCGCGTGGTGACGTTCAGGCCGAGCCAGGGATTGCGCGATCAAGTGGCCGGGTCGCCTGCTACGTAAGTTGCGAGGCCGAGCCACGATCCGTTGCCGCCGCGAAATTGGCGCACGACGTCGCCGCGATCCCAATGGCCGGTGAAGATTCCGCGCCTGTTGATGCCGCCGACGGGTCGGGTACGAGCGGCCAGCAGTCTGGCACGGCGGGTGTCGCGATCGAGGTGACGCAGAGGTTCCATGGTGATGATCCTTGCTGCAGGAGCGATCGCGCAGCGATCGGTCAGATTTTCATGAAGAGCCACGCATAGATAAGCGAAGCGGCGAGGGCGGCGAACAGAGTCCAAGCCGCTCGTGGGGCGCCGTAGGCAGCGACGGGGAGGGCAGCTTTCATGTCAGGCTTCATCCTCGGCATGTTGCTGGTCCTGGGCGTTGACCCAGGCAAGGTTGATCGCGGCGCCTATGAATGCCCATCCGACGATCGCGATGACGGACCATGTTTGCCATGATCGAGGCGGTAGTTCGGTCAGGTTCCCGAACAGTGTCGTGATTGTGAAGTTGGCGATGAGCGGCGCCAGGATGACAATCCATGGCGTCCACAAGGGCCGATTCAAGAGCTTTGCCAGCATCGATGGGCTCCTATTTGTACCAGGGGTGACGGGAAGGGCTGCCTAGCTTGTCTCAATGCCTTGAAGCAGTCGGTCGACCAATAAGGCAAGCGATAGCGCGGCGATCAGCGGGTCGCCGGTCTGGCAAGAAGTTTGGAACAGGGGGTGTAGGGGTTGCCAGACCGGCGGGAACAAGACTGCATCTCGCTCGCGAGAAGAGTTTTGAGTTTCAAATCCTAACGGAAGGTTAATTTTGGTTGAGGCGGAAGTTCTCGATAATGAAAACCGCCGTCATTTGAATGACGGCAGTGAGCCTTGACTAGCACGTTCGCTTAATGTTCTAAATGCGTCATAGGTCTCAACGAAGGAGGACAACCTATGAAAATGAAGGACGTATTGGAGGGGTACAACTACGATCTGCCCCTGATGGACGCGATGAACGATGCCGAACTTCGACCTTTTCGCCGGCTGCTGGCGGGAGCCCTTATGGGTGAGAGCCTGGATGCCGGGTATTTCGCGACCCGCGAAATGGCCGATGCCTATTTCGATCTGTGGAACGACGTCCGCAAGGGCGTTCGCTACGGCGAAGGGTACTTGGCCTTCGAGGAAATCCTCAAGGACAAGAACCCGCTGCAGATGAAGCTGTGGTATCTGACCTGCGAGCGCGATCTGAATGAGACCGTTAAGGACATGCGCTGGCTCGCCATCCTTGCCAACCGGCGTGGGTACATGGCGCGGGCCGTGCGTGAATCGGGGGCAGATGTGCTGCATGTCGCGGCACGCAATCTGGTCGTGGGCAAGACGCCCGCCGAACTGGTGGCGGACAAGACGGTCTGGAATTGAGCGCTCAGGCTACGAGCGCCAGGATGGTTTCCGGCTCGATCGGCTGATGCCGTGAGACGCGGAAGGGTTGCAAGGGGTTGTCGGTGCGCACGACGAACTGGTCGGCGCCGGTGGTGTCGCGAAGCTGACAGGCGACGGCATAGCACTTCTCGAAGGAGGTGAGATGGCGGCGGCGGGCTGATAGAGACGAGATAGTCATAGGTTTGTCCTTCGGGTGATGTCCTTCGGGTGATGTTCGCAAATGCGCGGAAACGAGCCATGCAGGTTCGTTCATGCTAAATTGACCTATTGCGATGTATCGTGCTTGCAGCCGGAATCGACGTTGAGGCGTTGCTACGGCTGATCCACGGTAATGCATGGGTCTCATTCAATCGACGGGGTCGAAGCCGCTGCTACGGTTTCGGCCCCGTTATTGTATCGAGGCGGCGTTGACGCTCGGCGCGCAGATGCTCGACCAGGTGTGGATCGGCATGTGTCTGGATCAGGCGTAGAAGTGCGGCGTCGGGCAGACGCATGGGATCGAGGCGTGGTCCTTTCGGTTTGGGCTCCATGCGGCCGAGGCCCAGCAACACGATGCGGTTTCGGATTTCGACGAGGCGTTCACCGCGCTCGGCGCGGGTGAAGGCGCGATCGAGGCCGTAGAGCCAACCGGAATCGGCATGAACAAGCATGGCTTCGCAGCGCGAGAGATCATCGGCGTGCCGGCATTGACGGATACGCTCGACGGTCAGTTCGCGCGCGGTGGTGCGCACCCGTGCGTAATGATCGCTGCTCGGCCTCTCGATCGCGAAGAGGCGGTGCATGTGGCGGACCCATGAAGCCATGCTTTCCCAGGCGAACGCGGCGGGCGTGGATTTCGCGGGCTTGCGATATGCGCGCAGCGGCGGCGCCGATCGAGGTGGTTGCTTGTCGCCGTGAAACAGGTCGGGTTGCCGCGCACTCATGGGATCGGCTCGATGTCGCGAACCTCGACCATCCGGATCTTGGCGGTGCGCTCTGCACCGACAGGGTCGAGGAAGACATAACAGTGGTCAGCGAAGGTGCCGTTGCACAATCTCCAGATGACGCCCTCGCGGCCGAGGAAAAGGTGTGGTCCATACGCGGGATCTACGGCTCCCGGAGCATCGACGATGCGGACCCGTTGGCGTACCCGGAGCCAGTTTGCTGCGCCCTGCAGAATCGCGGCTTTGTCGTCCCTTGAAAGGTAGGCGGGGCGATCTGCCCGTTCCGGCCCGAAGGTGGCAAGGGGATCGTCCGCGATGCGATCGAGCTTTGCTTCGATCGTTTCCATGGCCGGTGTCTCGACCTCGGCCGCAGGCCGGTTCCGCCGGTAGTGGGTGATGGTTCGCCCGCTGAACAAGTCCGCCTGGGAGCCGAGGACGCGCTTGCTTTGCTGTTCGAGCTGATAGGCTCGGCGCCAGTGGTCATCAGGGGTGAGGGCGCGCGCTGGCGTAGGTTCGGCATAGACGATCGCCATAAGCTCAGCGAACTCTTCGGGAGACACTGTGGCGAGCTTGCGATTGTATCGCATGCCCCCAGCGCGAAGCGCTTTGCTAGCTTCGGTCATGGGTTGTGACCCCGAAATGGCCGGCCACCGCAGTTAGATGTGCAGCGAGCGCCCGTTCAGCATCGGCCGGGTCGGGCAGCGAGGCGGCCGGGAAAAGGCAGGGATACCGGAAATCCAAACGGGCATGGTAATCCGACAGATGACGGATCAGCCGTGATGCGTCGGCCGAGATCAGTTGGGAATCCGGGCACTGCCTGAGGTAGGACCGCTCAGCCCCATAAAGATCGTGACTGATGAAATGCATGAGGTCCATCTCGTCGAAGCCGTGCTTTTTGAGCAGCGATTTCAACGACAGCTCCAGGGCGTGACCCATGCTCTGCCAGAAAGGCGCTTCACACTGGTTCCCGTCCAGCAATGCGCGCGTGGCACGGCCGTATTCGAGCGCCATTCGCAGATATCGGACGCCCAAATCTTCATCGCTGCGAGATTGCTCACGCATTGGTTTCTCCTCGAGGCTGATTGAAGTGCTGCTTTCGCGGCCAGGATTGACCTACAGCGGGTGTGGCCCTAGAATGGAAATCGCTCTAAGGCATTGATATTTAACATAATTGTTATTATCGCACCGTGTCAGATGGGCGTTGAACATGGCCCGCGCGCATGGGATGATCGCCCTGCGATGACAGAGGAACACGGATCATGGACCCGAAAGAGATGACCGACGCACAGTTGGTCGATGCCTGGGACAAAGTCGACGACGGTGAAAATCTGACCGATTTTGAACAGGCCGTTCTCAATGAAATCGAGCGGCGCAATATCGATCTGTAGAAGTCCGTTAGGATTATGACAATTCGTCGCTGCCCATGGCAGATTACTTGAACTTGTGTTCGGCGCTGCTAGAGCGCCGGACAGGTGCCGGGTAAACGCGACCGCCCGGCACCGCCATCATTTCATCGGATCAAGAGGTACGCTGTACCTGCCCAACCAAGCGGGCATCATAAGCTGCCAACCATTTCGTCCGAACGATGTCGTAGAGGCCTGCTGGCAACAGGCCATAGGCAACGCTGGCATCGGTATCACCTGGGACTGGACGAAGGTCAGGGCCAGGCCAGCGAAAGCGGTTGGCTTCAGTCAGGATGATCCAGGATCGGTCAATATCGAGACCGAGGCGTGCTTTCGTTCCTGCAGGAATTTCGACGGCGAGGCGTTCATCTGTAGGCGGCGTATGTGTGATCGGTAGCACGGTGACAACGTGTTCGCCGCCCTTCAATGTAGTTGCCAGCAATATGGCACAAGGGCGGTCTTTGCTGCCTTCCTCGCTACCGCTCTGGGCTTCATGGCTCCACAGGAATGAATAACGGATAACAAGGCCTGGAACCGGCGTGGGAAGCGGCATCAGTTACCCTGCAGTTCGTTGTCAAAATCTGCAGCTTGGCTCGGAGCCCGTGATGCAGCCACCAAAGCGCGATCATCATCGGTGAAGTCATTGATAGCGAGGACTTCCCGGTCACGGCTTTTCAAACGGTGGTATTCCGCAGCTGACATGAGCACCAAACTATCGTGCCCGTGATGGGTGATGGTGAGTGGGGCAATCAAGGCCTGCCGACTGATACGGCCAAATGACTTCGAAGCTTCCACGGAACTAACAGATGGTTGCATAGCGTATCTCCTCACCGGAAAATACGGACTTTCCGGACAAATATCAAGGCCGCATCCTGAAGTAGACCAGAGCCTCAGAGATCCTCGCGCACCATAAGCGTCATGACGCGGCGCGTGACGCTGGCGTCAGTGGGGTCAGGGGAACCCCATTTCAGGTCTGCGTCGTAGGCGTCGATCTGGAAATAGACCGTCGTTCCCCGGTAATCGATCTGGCCACGATCGCGCTCGGTCCTGTCGTCCTCGGGATAGCTGAACTTTCGGACTTCGGCGAGGATCTGGGCCTGGGCGACAAGCTCGGCCATGGTACTGTCAGCGAAAGTGCCAAGACAGGTCCGGGTGATGATGATCCGCCCGGTACGGTCGAGACCGTGGCGGCAACGATCGTTGAGACGGGCGATGATTTCCCGCTCAGACATGCCGGCGGTGGCAGTTGCGAGGGACATGGCAATTCTCCTGTAGGTCAGGCGGCGAGACGGGGACGCTGTGATGCGGGCACCGCAGCGTTGAAGCGTTCGATCCAGCTGCGCATGGTTGGGCGGTCATCGACGGGGATCGAAGCGGCGACGTCCTGAAACCGGATCAGGTCGAGCGGGGCCTCGGTGATGATCCGGTCGATGTCCTCGGCGGGAAGTAGCCCCTCGTGCCGGATGAAATCCGTCATGCGGCCCGGCCGCGCCTTGGTGGTCTTGCGCCAGAGGCCCTCGACCGTTCGCAGGCGCGGTGCCGCCCTCGCCTCCACCAGAACGATCAGCCGCAAGCACCAGGCTGGAAGTTCGCGGATCTCCTGCGCACGATTGGATATGCAGAGCCAACATGCGGACTTATCTGGCACCGGCAGACCTTCGTCCTCGATGCGGCGGATGCAGGCATCGCGATCCCAGCCCCATTCCCGAAGGGGATACTGGCATTCGTAGAGTGGATCGTCGATCGACAGGGCATGGTTGGCGCGCAAGGTGTCCCTTGGACCGGCGTCGTAGCCGATCAGGCGGATCACCCGCTGGCCGCGAGCCCATGCTTCCTGGGCGGGTTTCCATGTCTTCAGGAAGGCGTCCTGTGGAGCCTTCTTATATTTCAACGAACAGCTTGATCCACCGAGACTTTTGCTCGGCAAAGTCGCGTTTGTGAGGCACATTTCCAGCAGGGAATAATAGGGTGGCCAGTGTTTGAAGCGCTTGGGCTGGTAGCGCACGATTTCGTGGCGGATGCCGCGTGCGGCCATCCATGGCCGGATCACGTCGAGGTACTCGTAAGTGGACGGTTTCTCGACACCGGTATCAGCAGTCAATACCAGGTCAGGGACTTTGCCTTGCGCGACAAGCTCCACCAAAAGTGCGGTGGAATCGACACCGACGCCATAGGCGAGGACAGTCGGCGCCCGAGGCGGCAGGATGTAGTCCGGGACGCGGGAGCCCACGTCCACGGCCTTGGCTGTGATCTTCCCACCCCTCATGTCGAGGCCCTGGGGTGCTGGTCCCAATCGAACTCGGGCAGTTCGTCGATCTGGGGGCCGTCGCAGTCCCACATGATCCATGCGCAGTTTTCGCGCTTGGCGATGTGGATGGCAGAACGGATCTCGAGAGGAACGCCCTCGGCCTCGGTTATGCCGACGTCGTCGCCGACGTGCATGAACCAGCCATAGTCGTCCTTGTCGAAGCAGGTCCAGGGACAGTGCGGCATCCAGTCCGTGGCCGTGGCGGGGCTCATATGGACGGTGCCGAGCACGAGTATCCTGGCGATCTCGAGAGGAGGCGGGACGTGGACGGCCTTGGCGAGTGCGACGGGAGGGATGAAGGCGCCCTCCCCGATTTCGTCGGTGACGACGATCGGGGGCACGGGAAATTCGGCCTCGTCGAGATAGGCGTTCACCGCGGCGAGACTGCCGAGCGTCTCGATCTTGGCGCGATCGACATAGGCGGTGCCGTCTTCGCTGCAGGGATAGATGATCGGATCGCCGGTCCCGGTAAAGACCACCTTCTCCGGGCCCCATTGCCCGGTGAAGCCGTAGGAGGAGCGCACGAACGGTACGCCGTGGGCCTGGCAGATCGGTTCCAGTTCCTTGAAGGTGCCATTGGGGACTTCGTGCGCATAGAGGCGCAGGGGCTGGCCTTCGGGAATGTCGCTGTCGTTGAAAGGTTCGCCGTCCCAATCGGTGGACAGGGCCTCGGCCGCAATAGCGGCCGAGAGGGTCTGCCAGAGGAAAAGGTTGATGGTGCCGCCGATCGTGATCGACGCGGAAACGCGGTCTACCATGGTCCCGCCCTCAGCGCAGTTCTTCGAGGACATTTGCGCAAAGCTGCGCATCCTCGCGGGCAAGTCGTTCGACGCGCGGCATGTCGCCCATGTCGATGACTTCGTAATCGTCGGACATGAAGGTCCAGTCTTCCTCGCGGAAGTCGTCATGCCAGCACCAGGTTCCGTCGGGCCAGAGGACGAGTTTGATGCCTTCGTTGGCGTTCGGGGCGGCAGTCGGCTGAGTTTTGGGGCACATGCTGCATCTCCTGCTGGCGCGGAAAATCCTTGCCTTCGCCTTCACCCCTCCCCCTTCCCTTTCGCGGCCTCGGGCAGATTCAGGATGTCAGCGAGTGTCGGAGGCACTGGCCTGCGGGGGCGACGGCCGAACGCGAGGCCCTGCTTTGCGGCATATTTGTGCAGAGCATCGACCTCCCGGCCGAGCGCCGCGGCAAGGTCTGTGAGGCTGATGCCGTGCTCATGCGCGATCCGCAGCGCGTCCAGATGGTCGCTCGTCCAGCGCTGACGCCCTTCATGGGCAAGGCCGAGTATATTCGCGCGGGTGAAGATGGCCGCGCGCGTCCGGCCCATCTGGCGGGCAAGTTCAGGCGTCGGGATCTTGCCGTAGTCGCGTCGAAGCCGAGCTTCGTCGGCCTCGGACCAGTCAGGACCAAGGCGGAAGCCTTTGGGCCGTGCATGGGTGCCGCGAAGGTTTAGATATTCCGCTCGCCAGCGGATCGAGAAGACCGATCGACCCAGACGATTGCGAAGAGGCGTCAGGCTGGCGTTGTCGCGATAGGCTTTGATGAGCAGTTCATCTTCCTCGGGCATCCAGGCGCGGCCCCAACCCTTGCCCTGCCCGGTTCGCTTCATCAGTCCCTGAAGCGACGACTTGGTGCGGGTCGGGAATCCTTCCGTGCCAAGGATCGTGCCGATCTCGGCGTAGCTGTGTCCGGCTTCTACAAGTTCGATGGCGCGTTCGATCTCGGCGTTTGTCCAGCCCTTGGGGGTGCTGGCATGCTTGATGCCCAGCTTGCCGGCACGGCTATAGACACCGGAATGGGGTCTGCCGATTATCAGGGCGACCTGTGCTGTCGGAATGTCGGCGGCAAAGCCGGCGCGCAGCTGTGCATCTTCCCATGGCGTCCATGCCGGTGCTGCCGCTTCGCTGAGGCCAAGGATCGCGGCACGGGCATAGACTGCGCCGCATGAGCGGCCGAACCGCGCCGCAATAGTGGCTGCAGGCTCCTGTCCATAAGTCTGGATCAGTTCGTGGTCTTCAAGCTCGTTCCAGGGCCGTGTCGAATGACGGCGCAGGCCAAGGGTGCAGACCTTGTCCCTGACACCATGCAGGCCGCGTCCCAGGGCCTCGGCGATTTCCGGCATCGGGGTGTCATCGTTGAACAGCCGGCGCAGGGTGCGAACCTCCTGCGGGGTCCAGCTGTCTGATCGGTACTGCATCTCCCCCAGCGGCGCAGATGCCTTCGGCAACGGGTCCGCGAGTGAAACAAGCTCGACGATGATGGCTGCGGTGTCGTCGCTCATGACAGACCCACCACATGCACATCGCTGAGACGGGCGCGCAGCCGCGTATGGAGCCGTGCCATCCGGTCATCGGCCCGTGGCATGGTATCCACCGCCGAAAGCGCGGAGAGGACGTCCAGCGCCTGATCCACGGCCTCGC
>NZ_BLJH01000040.1:0-29040 GCF_009811895.1 Novosphingobium sp. TCA1
TCGTGCATCGGTGTAGCTGGATAAAATGGAGAAAATTGTTCGATGAAGTTGAAAAGTTGGCTTGGGCGCGCACAAGGTTTGTGGCGCGGCGAAGCGCTTTCAGGAATCAACCATTGGTATGGGGGCTTCGACAGGCTCAGCCTGAGCGGAAGAGGGGGCTTTGGGCCAGGAAGTGATTGCGGCAAGGCAGACTTGAGCGCTGAACGCCCAATCAGAAACGGGCGAAAACGGCCCTTACCGGGTTATAACTACACCCCGCTCAGGCTGAGCTTGTCGAAGCCCGCCCGCAACGTCGGACCATCAGCCTTTTGGCTTTCAACACCTGGATCTTGCGTTGTCGCGCTGAGGGCCGGGGATCCGTCAGCAGCGCTGCGTCCCGGGGGCTTCGACAAGCTCAGCCTGAGCGGGTGGGGAGGGCAGTTTTTGGATTGGATCCCGGTAAGATGGTCCGTTAGCTTTCTGCAAACGACTGAGCACAGCACTACGGCTTAAATGTCGGGGGAGCGGTCATCTACCCTCGTGGCGAGAACGGTAACTAGGGTGGGCAGCGGACACCGCACTCAGATCAGCCTGTCCGCCCTGCCTGCGCTGCAAGATCAAGCAAGATGCGACTACGACCCTGACCTATGGCGTGACGGTATTCATCGAAGGTGTAAATCTTCACCTCCTGCGGAATGGACAGTGATAGAGCCAACTCGAATGAAACGACCGCTTGATCATCGATTAGGACAACAATTAACTCGCTGTCATTGTCTGGAGTCTGAGCCAGTATATGGTAGGTCGACCCTCCGGGACGCAGTGTATCGATGATGGCGATCAAACGACGATGGCTTTCCTCGGTCTCAGGCTTGAGCCGAATACGTTCTACGTCGTATCGCTCGGTGAGCCGTTTGGACATCGGCAACTCTCCTTATCAACTATGAACGACGGCACGGTGGCAGCTCAGCACGCGAAGCTGATGGCAGCAATGTCGGCGGCTCCGAACAGGCCGCTTTCCGGTTAAAATCTCGAGAAGCTGCCATTCGGTTGAATGGCCAACTGCTCCAGGCACTCGATCTGCTCGCCTTCAGCGCCGGAAATTTGGGGGAAAGCGGTCGTCAGAAGCCGCTTTGCATACCCGCGCGGTAAGCGCGCCTGAGCTTGCTTCCACAGTTGATAAGAGCCACGCCGAGCATGGCAGAACCGAGCACCCAGCCCGTGATCACAACGGCGCTGGCACGTTCGTGTGCTGCAATCCAGGCGAGGCTTGGCAGCAATAGGCCGATCAGCAGCACAGCATATCCTATTGCGGCGATGACGTTACCGGCCTTCAACAAGCGCCGGTCCAACTGGTTCGATCCTGGCTCGCCCATTTGCACCTCCTGGTGTCACGATCGGCACTGTAACAGAACAAGCTGTCGTCAGCCACGTCGGCGCGACCGGGAAGGTCGCAATCGGCTGAAAAACAGCGCGATAGCGGCCCTTCCGGTCAGGTGTCCGCGGTACTCAAGGCGAAGGCGGGGTGACGCCGTGGCGGGTGAGGAAGGCGAAGATCGTGTCCCACACGTGCTTGCTGATCATCGGGCCCTTCACCGCGTGGGTGTAGCCGGGATAGAGCATCATCTCGAACGGCACGGCCTGGGCCTGGAGCTTCGAGATCAGCACGGTGCTGTTCTCGAACACCACGTTGTCGTCCGACATGCCGTGGATCAGCAGCAGCGGGTCGGTGATCTTCGCGGCGTTCTCGATCGCGTCGGAGGCCTTGTAGGCCTCGGGCACCTTGCGGGGGTCGCCCATGTAGCGTTCGGTGTAGTGGGTGTCGTAAAGCTCCCACTTCGTCACCGGCGCGCCGGAGATGCCCGCGGCGTAGAGGCCCTGGTCGGCTTGGAGCATCTTCAGCGTCATGTAGCCGCCGTAGGACCAGCCATAGGTGGCGATCTTCTTCGGATCCACGAAGTCCAGCGTCTTGAGGTACTCGGCCCCGGCGCGCTGGTCGGCCACTTCCACCGTGCCCATCGCCTGGTGGATCTGGCTTTCGAACTTCACGCCGCGATTGGGGCTGCCGCGGTTGTCGAGGCGGAAGTAGATGTAGCCCTTGTCGACGATGGCCTGGGGCAGGGCGCCCAGCCACTGGCGCGCCACCTGCTGGCTGTGCGGGCCGCCGTAGTGCTCGAAGAACACCGGATAGCGCTTGCCGGGCTCCATCTTCGGCGTGATCATCAGCCAGTGCAGGTCGCTGCCGTCCTCGGCCTTGACGGTGCCGTACGTAGGCGTGCGGTGCCCGGCGAGATAGGGCGCATAGGGATGCGCGGCGTCGAGGCGGTTTTCCTCCACCCAGGCGAGGCGCTTGCCCTCGGCATCGGCGACATAGCTCTGCGAGGGCTGGCTGGGCGAGCTGCGGGTGATCACCAGCGTGCGCCCGTCCTTGTTGGCCACGGCGGCATTGTACCAGCCCGTTTCGGTCAGGCGCTGCGGCGTGCCCGGCTTGGCGAGGTCCACGGCATAGAGCTGCGGCGACAGCACATCGTCCCTGGTGCCGGTGAACAGCACCCGGCCGCTGGCCTCGTCCACGGAAACAAGCCTGGTCACCGCCCACTGGCCCGAGGTGAGCTGGCGCCACTGGCCCTTGGCGAAGTGGTAGAGATGGCCGAATCCGTCGCGTTCCGACCACCAGATCAGGCTGCCGTCCTTGAGGAAGCGGTAGTTGCTCGACAGGTTGATCCAGCTGCCCTTGGCCGCCGTCTCGGTGAAGAGCACGCGGCTCTTGCCGGTATCGGGATCCACGGCCAGCATGTCGATCCGGCTCTGCGCGCGGTCCTGGCGCTGGACGTAGAGCGTCTTGCCGTCCCGCGCCCAGTTGACGCGGGCGACGTAGATGTCGGCGTCCCCGCCCAGATCGACCGCAACCTTGCCGCTGCCGTCGGGCTTCATCACGAAGAGCGAGACCAGCACATTGGGCGTTCCGGCGGAAGGATAGCGCTGTTCGTAAGTGCGCGTGCCCTCGGCGCCGATCGCGGCGCGGGTGACGACCTTGACCGGGGCCTCGTCATAGCGTTCCACCGCGATGCGGCTCTCGTCGGGCGACCACCAGTAGCCGGCCATGCGGTCCATCTCTTCCTGGGCGACGAATTCCGCTTCGCCCCAGTGGACCGTACGGCTTGCCTCTTCCGGCGTGATCGGCACTTGCGCGCCCTTTTCCAGCGAGCCCACCCAGAGCCGCTGCTCGCGCACGAAGGAAAGATACTTGCCGCCCGGACTGAGCGCGGAGTTCAGCTCGTCCTCGGGGGAATCGGTGAGGCGGCGCACCGATCCGTCCAGTCCGGCAAGGTAGAGATCGCCGTCGAGCGGGACGATGATCGAGCGGCCGTCCTCGCTCCAGTCATAGGCGACGATGCCCTTGAGATCGCCCACGCGCTTGCGTTCGCGCTGCATCTTTTCGGCTTCGGACAGTTCGCGGTTGGAACCCAGCTTCAGCGAATCCACCAGCATGCGCCATTCGCCGCTCTCGCGGTCGTAACCCCACAGGTCGTAGCGCTGGCGGTCTTCGCTGCGGTTGCGCAGCAGGGTGAGATAGCGCCCGTCCGGCGAAATCTTCACTTCGCGCGGCTGCGGCCCGTCGAGCGAGGGGCTGGCGAAGACGCGCTGGAAATCGAGAATTTGCGTTCCGGCCTGAGCTGAGGAGGAAGTGGCTTGCTGGGTCACGGGAGCGGCCTCTGCGGAGATGGAACTGGTGGAAACGGTGGCGCAGAGCGCGGCGAGCAGCGTTGAGAATCTGGACATTGCAGCGGTGACTAGCGGCAACGGCGGACGGCTTCAATCGGGCCGCTTCATTGTCGGTCTTCACCGGGTGGCGAAGCGTTCCTGCTGGGCGAGCGAGAATTCGATCGGCACCGAGACTTCGATCTCGTCGGGGCGCTCGGGCGGGATCGCGGGCAGGGGCGCGGCGCGGCGGACCATTTTCAGCGCCTCGCTGTCCAGCACCGCGAAGCCGGAGCCGCCGACGATCCGGGCGGAGAGCACCTCGCCCTTGCGGTTCATGCGAAACAGCAGTTGCACCACGCCCTGCTGGCGGCGGCTGAGCGCGCTGGCGGGATAGCGGCGCATCTCCTCGATCCGGGCGAGCAGCAGGCTTTCGAAACTGGTTTCGCCTTTGCGCGCGCGCTGCACGGGCGGAGGCGCCGTTTCGGCGGGCTCGATAGGGTGCGGCGTGACCGTGACCGGCGGCGCGGGCGGGGAAAGCGGGATCGGCGGGCGCAGGGCCAGCAAGGGCACGGGAAGCTCAGGGGCCGCGGGCAGGGGCGGGGCAGGTGCCTCGCGCGGCGGCAGGGCAGGCGCCGAGGGTTCGGCCTGTTTCCGGGGTTTTGCCAGCGGGGCCGTTTCCACCGCCTTGAGCGGCATCACCGTGATCGGCGGCGGGGGCGGGGCGAAACTGTCGAACCGCCACTGCCAGATGAGCGCCATCAACAGCAGTCCGTGAAACAGACAGGTCAGCGCGATGGCCAGACTTTTCCTGAATGCCGAAGGCCGTCCGGCAAAGTGCGACATGTCGCCCGTCCCTTTCGATGGCTAACGGGCAGGCCTATATTGTTAATGCGAATGATTTGCAAATCAAACGATTGTGGTTTCGACATGCCGACCCGCAAATGGCTGGAAGGCGCCGAAGCGGCATGCAAGGATCGAACTTTTCCGCGGGTTTGCGCCGTTTCCCTCGGGAAACATGTGGCCGTGCGTCAGGGCGCGGGCGGTTCCTCGCTCTCTTCCAGTTCGGCGATTTCGAAAGCAAAGCGCTTCCAGCCCCGCATCCGCACCGCGTCCTGGCTGGCGCCACGCTTCTTCTTCGCCTCGGCAAGCGAGCGGGTATGGCCCCAGAACACTTCCGTCTTGCCGTTCTCCAGCTCGGCGACGATGCGCCAATAATGCGTGAAGGAATCGGCGGTCGGCCCGATCGTCTTCACATAACCGTCCGGCATCCGCGCCGTCAGATATCGCTTCTTCTTCCTGCCCATCCGCGCGCGATAGCGCAGTCGCGCCGATCTTGCGACTGTCGGCGCTGGGGGAGAGACTGGATGGCCGAAACGGTCGCGGCTTTCGCCGGGATGACGGGGACGGGCTTGGCAAGGCGGGCGGGGGCGTGAATAAATTTGCGTTCGGGCAGGAATAGTCAGGCAACCGACAGGATGGACGCGCTTTGCCGATCAGCATGAAGGAAGATGATTCGCAGGTCAGGCATCTTGAGGCCCGGTTTCCCGCGCGGGGCCTTGCCGCCGCCCTGCTCGCATGCGCGGCGATCTGCGTGCCCGGCGCTGTCATGGCCGATCCGGCGCCGTTCGAACTGACCGGGCCGGACCTGCGCATCGAAGTCACGCGCGGGCAGGTAACGCTGCCGATCGCGCAAGTGCCGAGTCTGGCCGAGGGGGACAAGCTCTCCATCCATGCCGCCCTGCCCGACGACCAGGGTCTGAAGTTCCTGCTTACCTCCGCCTTCCTGCGCGGCGCCACCAATCCGCCACCGAAGGACTGGATCCAGACCGCCAGCACCTGGAAACAGAAGGAAAAGGATAAGGCGCTGTCGCTGACGGTGCCCAAGGGCGCGCGGCAGCTGGTGCTGCTGATGGTGCCCGAAACCGGCGGCGCCGAAGGGGTGCTGGAGGATGCGGTGCGGGGCAAGCCGGGGGAATTCGTGCGCGCCAGCCAGGATCTCAACCAGGCTTCGCTCGATCATTCGCGGCTGGCGGCTTTCATGGCGGCGATCCAGGCGCAGGATAACAGCGGGCCGGAATATCTGCGCACGCTGGCCCCGGTACTGGCGCGCAGCCTTTCGATCAAGCTCAACGACGAATGCCTGTCCAAGGTGGTGGAGATGCAGGCCTCCTGCCTGCTGGAGAACCGGGAATCGCTGGTGCTCAGCGACGTCCATTCCAGCTCTCTTGCCGATACGCTGACGGGAACGCCGACCGACCTGGCTTTGCAGCTGAGCGCCACGCGCGAGGCGGGCGGTGGTTATTACAGCGCCTATATCGGCGTGGCGCGGGATATCGCGCGGATCTTCGGGGCGTTCAACAACCCGCAGTTCAACTATCTGCCCACGCTTTCGCTGCGCAAGGACGCGCAGATGTCGCTGCTGCTCAATGCGGCGCCCTCGTTCCAGAAACCGAAATCGGTCATGGTCACCGCCCTGCCTGCGGTGGAAGCCGATATTCCGCCGCAGCTGCGCAGCACCGCCCGGGGGCCGGTCTGCATCGCCCGTCCCGGTGCGGTGCTGGGGGTGGAGGGCGCGCCGCTGGTCTATTCCACGGACTTCGCGCATGACGTGAAGGTCAAGCTTACCAATGGCGCGGGCCAGACCATGGACGTGCCGGTGGTCCCCCGCGCCGACCGGGGCGGCTATATGATCGGGCCGGAGGAACTGCCCAGCGCCTTCGCCGGATCGCTGCGCGCGCAGCTTCACGGGAGCTGGGGCTTCGCGCCGTTCACCGGCCCGGACTTCCTGCTGCAGCGGCCGGACGGCAATGCCTGGAAGGTCGTTGGCGATGCCGATGCGCTGGTGGCGGGCCGCGACAATACGGTCACGCTGGAAGGCGCCGCGCCCTCCTGCGTGGAAGACGTGCTGCTGCGGCAGGGCAGCGGCGCGCCGCGCCCACTGGAATGGAAAGTGCAGGATGGGCAGCGGCTGGCCTTCACCGTGCCGAAAGCGGCCGCCAATCCCGGCGAGATGCGCGTGGAACTGCGCTATCAGGGGGCCAAGGGCCCGGAAACCGTCACCCTGCGCGCCCGCGCCGAGGCGAGCCGGGTGGACGGGTTCGAGATCCATGCCGGAGACCGGCAGGGCGTCCTGACCGGGCAGCGGCTCGATCAGGTGCGCTCGCTGACTCTGGGCGAGACCGAATATTGGCCCGAGGGCCTGACCCGCGCGGATGCCGTCGATCGCCTGCGGCTCGCGGTGAAAGTGAAGGAGGGTGCCGATCCGGCCGCAATCGTCCCGCCGGAGCAGGGCGCTTCGGCCAAGGCCGTGGTCCGGCTGGCCGACGGCCGCACCGTGACCCTGCCCGTGGAAGTCGGCGCGCCCAGGCCGCAGGCCGCGCTGCTCGGCCGCACGATCTATCCGGGGCCGGTCGCGCCCGGCACCCGCGCGCTGGAACTGGGGTCAGGCGAACTGCTGCCCGACAACGGCGAACTGGTCTTCTCGGTAAAGGCGGCGCCCGGCGCGCGCTTCGACACGCGCGACATGATCGAGGTGGCCCGTGCCGACCCCGGCGCCGACAGCCCGGTGGCCGTGCGCCTTTCCGCAGGCAAGGGCCTGACCCTGGAAAGCCAGCAAGTCCTTGTCGCCCGGCTCAAGGCGGCGGACCTGCCCGCGGGCGCCTTTGGTCCGCTGCGCTTCCGGCTGGTCGGCGGAGACCTGACCGGAGACTGGACGCCGCTCACCACGCTCGCCCGGTTGCCGCGTATCGAAAACGTCTCCTGCAAGCCGGAAAGCGGTGCTGGCGGTGGGCCGGACTTGCCCTGCACCCTGTCCGGGCGCGATCTCTTCCTGATCGATGCGGTGGCGGCGGAGGCCTCATTTGCGCAGCCGGCGAAAGTCCCGCCGGGCTATACCGGCTCCAGCCTCGGCGTGCCCCGGCCGGTCGGCGGCAAGCTGCACTTGCGCCTGCGCGACGCGCCGGACAGTCCGGTCGTGCTGCCGGTATCGTAAAATCCCGCAATTCGCCCGTGCCTTCTCAATTTGTTATTCATTGCCGTCTAGGTTCCCCATGCGCGGGAATCGAGATTCCCGCATGAGCGAATGGGGCTAGGCAGCATCGACATGGACCGGGCCGAATGATCGAGCGGCAAATCGAACGCGGCGGCGCGAAGCGCTGCGCTGGGCCCGTTCCGGGGCTGGCCGTCGTCGTGACCGGCGTGGCTGCGCGCGCCGCGGAGGGAGCGCCGGGCTTCGACATTACCGGCGTCCTGGCCGAGGACGGTCCGTTCCCGCTCCCGAGCGTGAGCGGCATGGACGTTGCGATCGCGGTCAATCCGGCAGGCACGACGTTTCGGGGCGGCGTCCTAGGACAAGGCCGCGTCTATGAGGACAGGGTCGAAGTCGATCTCGTGCTGGGCGCGGAAGAGGCCCGGGGGCTCTGCGCGGGCCTGCTGTCAGGGCTGGAAACCGGCGCGCCTGCCCTGGAACTGCGGGGAGACGCGATTGCGGCAAGCCTGCTGCGGATCACCGCCTTCAACCGGTCCTGAAGGGATCGCTGGTCGTTTCCCGGCCCTCGAGATCTACCCGACCCGCCAGCCTGCGCCGCCAATGTGGTGAGCCGGGGGTTTCGATCAGGACGTCGTACCAGCCAAGGCTCTCGCGTAGCGAGATCGCGGCGTGGCGCTTCATCACGCTTTCCTGCGGCAAGGGCGTAGCGGTGCGCATCGAGTGCAGGCGCAGGCCTTCGACCTCGGCCTGAAGCTCCAGGCGGAAGGGGCTCAGGTGCCAGGACAAGCCGATGACCGGATCGTCGCGGCGACCGGCGAAATGGCGATGGAACCCGCCCGGCCCCAGGACCCACAAGTCGTAGCCGCCTTGGTCGTCCCAGTCCCACAGCCCATCGATTCGCTGGCCTTTCGCCACGGTATAGCGGCGCGGCGGCAGCGAGAGCGCGCTGCGATCGTAGACGTGGAATACCGCCGCCGCGCCGTCTGCGGCAAAGCGCAGGGCAGGGCCGCTGCTATCGATCCGTTCGGTCACTTCGAGCCGGTAGGGCAGCGCGCGCGATCGCCGGACGCCCGGCTCCTGCCCGAAAGCATGGGGCTCGGCCGGTGGTGCGGGGTCCGGCTGGCTAGCGATCTGGGCGGCCCGCAAGGCGTCCGCGCGCGGATCCGGCAAGGGACCGAAGGGGGCGCGGTCCGGGGCGCTGAAATCGAAGGCTGAGGTCAGGTCCCCGCAGACCGCCCGGCGCCAGGGGGAGATATTGGTCTCCTCGAACCCGAAGCGCGTTTCGAGGAAGCGGATCACCGAAGTGTGATCGAACACTTGCGAGTTGACCCATCCGCCCCGGCTCCAGGGCGAGACCACGTACATCGGCACGCGCGGGCCGAGGCCGTAGGGACGACCGCGCAGGCGGGGCTCGTCGATCTTTTTCTCTCCTGGGGCGGCATGGCGGTGGTATTCGCCCGCGGTATCCACGCCGGACGCGCCGAGAAGGCTGCCGTCCGCCGCGAAGGAGGGCGGGGCGGGCGGGGGGACATGGTCGAAGAAGCCGTCGTTTTCGTCGAACATCACCAAGAGCACGGTGCGCGCCCAGACGCGTGGGTCGGCCGTGAGCGCATCGAGCACTTGTGCGGTGTAGAGCGCACCTTGCGCCGGGCTGGACGGCCCCGGATGCTCGCTGCCCACGGCATCGGCGATGATCCAGCTGACTTGCGGCAGGGTGCCGCCCAGGACATCGCCGCGCAGCCGGTCCAGAGCCTGGGTGGTCAGCGCCCGCTCCCGGAGCGCGGGATCGCCTGCGCCCTGGTTCGCCTTGCGATAGGCGCGGAAGCCCACCAGTGGATTGTCGGTGAAGTTGTCCGCCATGTCCTGGTAGATGCGCCAGTCGATTCCGGCGGCCTGGAGGCGCTCGGGCACGGTGGTCCACAGATAGTCGTCGGCAGCGCCGCCCTGTTCGGGGAAATTGTCGTGCGAATTGCCGATCGCGGGGCCGCCGTGGGTGCCATGGGGATCGTTGGTGCCGCTCCACAGGAACAGGCGGTTGGAATTGGTGCCGGTCTGGATCGCGCAGTGGTAGGCGTCACAGATCGTGAAAGTCTCTGCCAGCGCGAACTGGAAGGGAATGTCCTCGCGCCGGTAATGGCCCATCGCGCGGCGGGTCTTGGCTTCGGGCCAGTTGCCCATGCGGCCCTGATCCCATGCGGCATGGGCATCGGGCCAGGTATGCGGCGTACCCGCGATGCGCATCACGTCGAACCGGGCCTGCGTGTCGAGGTGGAAGGGCGGGGTCAGGCGAGCCTTGCCGTGTTCTGCGCCGTCTTCCGCGCGGTCCTGCTGCTCCCAGGCCGCGCGCTGCCTGCCATCGACCGGCGCGAGCGGGATCGGGAAACGATCGCCGAAGCCGCGCACACCGCGCAGGGTGCCGAAGTAATGGTCGAAGCTGCGGTTCTCCTGCATCAGGATCACGACATGGGCGACGTCCTCGATGGTGCCCTTGCGCACGTCCGGGGCGATCATGGCCGCGCGGGCGATGGACGCGGGCAGGCCGGCCAGCGCGGCGGCGCCCAGCAGGGAACGTCGGGTGAGGTCGGCCATGGGAATCCTTCGGGAAACGGCGTATGCGCCGCACCCTTTCAGGCACGGCGCATGCGCGATTACATGTCGATTGTGGTGATCAGAAGTCCAGCGTCAGCGATGCGGTTACCGTGCGCGGCGCGCCGAGGAAGGCGGCACCGCCGCCGCCACCGCCAAGGTAGCGCTTGTCGGTGAGGTTGGTGGCCTGGATCGTCACCGAAGCGCCGCTCAGATGGTCGGACAGGCGGTCGAGATCCATGCCGATGTAGCCGTTGAGCAGCGCGTAGTGCGGGGCCACGTCGCCGCCGACGTCGTCGATGAACCGATCACCCACGTACTTGGCGGAAAGACCGGCCTTGAACACCGAGCGGCGATAGTCGGCCGAAAGCACCCACATGTTGCGCGGCGAGCTGCTGACCTGCACGCCCGGGGTGATGCCCACGTCCTCGTCCTGTTCGGCATTGCCGGTGCCGATGTAGACGGCGTGGTTGTAGCTGTAGGTGCCCGAAAGCGTCAGGCCCATCGGGAAGCGATAGGCCAGCGCGGCTTCCACGCCCTTGGAGCGGATGCCGCCGACGTTGAGGTAGACGCTGTCCTGCTCTTCCAGATAGTCGATGCCGGTCACCAGGTTCGACGAGATCGAGACGATGTGGTTGTCGAACTTGATGTCGTAGGCCGTGAGCGAGGCCTGGAGGCGCGGCGAGCTGTAGCGGGCGCCGATCTCGATGCTGTCGGCCGTCTCGGGCTTGATGCGGTCGATCACTTCCTGCGCCTCGCCCAACAGTCCGTTGCCGATCGAGGAGAAGTTCTGGGCATAGCCTGCGAACAGTTCCAGCCCCTCAAGCGGCGTGGTCCAGGTGAGGCCGGCCGAGATCAGCGGATCGGAATGCGAATTGCTGCGTGTGCGCGGCTCGTCGACGAGGCGTTCCTGGCGCTTCTGGTCGATGAAGTACTGCTTCAGGCCGAAGGCGGCGGTGAGATTGCCGAACTTCACCGAATCCTGCGCGTAGTAGACGAACTCATTGGTGTCGTAGTCGACGCTGAACTGCACCCAGTAGGGCTGGGCGTCGTAGGCGGTGCCCAGCAGCGGGTTCTTGATCTTGTGCCAGTCGCGCACCTGGTTGGCATCGATGTTCTCGTACCAGATACCGGCGCGCACGGTGTTGGTGAAGGCGCCGAAATCGTGCGTCCAGTCGGCGTCGGCGGTGAAGCCCGCGCGGTCGTTCTTGTAGTGCGTGTGGCGGTAGGACATGACCGCGGTGGCATCGTCGGCATAGCAGGTCGGCGAATAGGCGGCGGGAACCCCCGCCGTGCCGGTGCATCCCGCGATCATCGTGGCGGCGGCGCCGGTCGGCGTCACATAGTAGATCTGGCCGAGCGAGGATCCGCCGTAGACGGTGGAGCCGCCGGCATATTCGCTCTGGGTCGCGCCCGCGCCGTCGTTGGTCACGTCGACGATGTAGGGCGGCATCCAGTCACCCCGGCCGCGCATGCGGTGGTAGTAGCCGGTCAGCGCGATCTTCACTTCGCCGAGGTCGGCCTTGCCGCGCAAGTAGCCGAACAGGTTTTTGCGCAGCGCGCGCGAGCCGGAGCGGTAGTTCTGGTCGATATAGGGAAGGCCGGTCCAGGTATCGGTATAGACGTCGTGGTTCGGATCGTTCTCGAACGAGGCCACCGAGACCGAGCCGAATTCGGATTCGTCGGCATCGTCGTAGGAGAGGAAGCCGGTGAGATCGATGTTGGAGATCTTGCTGGTCAGCTTGGCGCTCAGGTGATCCCGGCTGGTCTTGCCCGCGCCGCCGATCCAGTCATGCGCCTTGGCATGCGAGGCGCTGATATAGGCCCGGGTGTCAGGTGCGATTTCGCCGGTATCGACGCGGGCGTAGAACTTCTGCGCGCCGAAGTCGCCCGCCGCGCCGGAAAGGCGGACGCGGAAATCGTCCTGCGGGTCCGAAGTCAGGTAGTTGAGCGTACCACCCAGCGCCTCGTTCGAGCGCGAGGAGATATCGGCGGTGCCCTGCGAGACTTCCACGGTCTTGAGGTCGAGCACGTCGATATAGCGGTTGGCCTTGGAGCCGCCGCCGTAGCCCGAACCGCCGTTGGGCAGGCCGTCGATGGTGGTGCCGATCTGGGTGAAGCCGCGGATCGAGATCTGCGTGGCCCAGTCGGACGAGCCGAAAGCGTCGCCTTCGGACACGAAGACGCCGGGCAGCTCGTTGATGACGTCGTTGACGCTGGTGAGGGCGGATTGACGCTCGATCATCTCGGGCGTCACGCGGGTATTGGCGAAGTGGGTGGCGGTGCCGGTGACGACGATGTCCTCGCTGCCGGTGGCGTCACCGGAGGCATCGCTCTCGGCACCCGCTTCGGCGGAACCTTCTGCCGCTGCGTCCGCCGCGACGGTCCTGAGCGCGGTATTGCCGCTCTGGGCCTGGGCATGCGTGGTCCCTGCCGCGATCGCGAGGATCGCGGTGCCGATCATCCAAGTCTTCATCTTTATTCCCCTGCGTGGCGCTCAGGCCAATGTCCGACCCGCCCGGCCGACCCTTTCGACCTTCACGGGGCGAGCTAGGCAGCGGGGATTACGCTTGTGTGACATTTTGTGGATTTTGCGGTTTAATTTGGCATTATGTGTGGGTTTGTGGAAATAAAGCCACTTGAAACCACATGGCAAGCCGTCCACAGTTCGGAGGCGAGGCCCGGTAAAGTGCCGGGACGGGGGACAGATCGTGATTCAGGCAGACCGCATCGCGGGCATACTCGCGGCATTGGAAGAGCAGGGCTCGTCCTCGATCGCCAGTCTGGCGGAACGCTTCGACGTGTCCGAGGAAACCATCCGCCGCGACGTCCGCCAGCTGGAGGGCGGGGGCCGTGTCATCAAGGTTCACGGCGGCGTGACCTTGCCCGTCACGCGGCTGGAAGCACCTTATCGCCGCCGCCTGCGCGACCAGGTGGAGGCTAAGCGCGCGATCGCCCGCTGCGCCGCGGGTTTCGTGGAAGAGGGCATGACCCTTTTCGTCGATTCCGGCACGACATCGTTCTGGGTGGCGCAGGAACTGGGGCATTTGCGCGATCTCGTGCTGGTGACCAACAGCCTTGAAGTCGCCTCCGAAGCGCTGGGCCGGGCGGAGCACCGGGTGTTCTTTGCAGGCGGGGCGATGAACGTGGACTATCGCTCGGCTTTCGATGCCGATGCGGTCGGCTATGTCCGCCGCTTCGTGCCCGATGTGGCGGTGCTGTCGATGGGGGCGATCGAGGCGGAGCGCGGATTCCTCGATTTCGACCCGGACGAGGCGGCTTTCAAGCGGGCCGTGCTCGATCGCGCGCGCCGGGTCGTGGTGGTGGCCGATCACGGCAAGTTCGCGCGGCGGGGCACCGTTCATGTCGCGGACTTCGGGCAAGTCCACGATCTCGTGACCGAGCAAGCGCCGCCCGGCCCGGTCGCCGCGGCGGCTGGCGCCGGCGGTACCGCGCTTCACATTGCGGCACGGCCTTGCGAGGGCGGCATTTCCTGACGGGCGGGCCGCCGCAGGAACAGGGCGAGCGATGCCGGAATCGCGATGGCCAGTACCGCACAGGTCGCGATGCAGCCCTCTGCATAGAAGGTGACCGCGCGGGGATGCGGATCCCCGTCCAAGCTGAAGGCCAGCATCAGTGCAAGGCTGCCGCAATAACCGAAGGCGTCGGCGACATAGATCAGGAAGCCTGCATTGCCGGGATAGCGGGTGAAGGCCATGATCCGTTCGAACAGCACGGCGCTGAACGGGGCATGGGCAAGGTAGAGGCCGGTGCCGCTGAGCGTGATCCATGCCACCGGCCCGATCAGCCCGAGCCGCCATGCCAACGTGGAAAGGCCCAGGATCGCCGCGCCCGTGAAGATCAGGGCGTAGACCGCCACCAGCGCCGCCCGGTTGCGGCGGATCCATCCGATCGCCGCCAGGCCCAGCAGCACTGCGAACGTGACGGGAATCTCCGTCTCCAGAAACAGCGTGGGCGAGCGACCGTAGCCCAGCTGCTCCCACATGTCGGCGGCAAAGTTGTCGCGGTAGTCGCGCAGCGCCACCAGCAGGCCGTAGCCCGCCAGCAGCAGCGATAGACCGACCCAGTGCAGCGCCACGAAACGCCGCCGCGCCGCGCCGTCCATCGCCACGCGCTCGCCCCGGGCGTGCCTGTCCTTTTCGTCGGGCGGGGGAATGGCCGCCAGAACCTGCAGGGCGATGACCAGCAATGGGGCGAAAAGCAGCCCGATCGCCGCAGGCATCCAGGTTTCGGGCACGCCTTGCAGCAGCAGCACGCCGCCCACCGCCTTGACCAGCCCGGAAGAGACGATGAAGCTGGCCGAGAGGATCGTGGTCAGCACTTCGGTCAGTCGCCGTCCTTCGAGGTAGCTGACGACCAGCCCCCAGATCATGCCCAGCGGCAGTCCGTTGGCGACCATGCAGTAGGGCGCCAGCCTTGCGGGCAGCAGCGCCATGCCCAGCAGCGCCAGCCAGGATATCCCGATCAGGCCCAGGATCAGTCCTTTGCGCCCGGCGCCGCGCTGGACCGAGACGACGCGGATGCCGATGATTTTGGAACAGGCATAGCCCAGCGCCTGCGCCATGATCACGGCGCTTTTGAAATCGATGCCCCACGACGCGGCCTGTTCCGAAAAGGTCGCCACGGCGATCGGTTTGCGGAAGGCGTACATGGCCAGATAGACCCAGAACGCGGCGATTCCCGCCGCGATCAGCTTCGACGAAGTCCCTGGACTGTTTGCCGGCGGCCCGCCGGGCGAAGATTCGGGTAGCATGCCGAGCGCCTAGGACAGACTCTTGACGGTCTCATGACCAAGCCTTGGCGGGGCGGCCTAGGCGTATTAGGGGGCGCGGTTGAGAGCTCGCAGGATGCGTCGGCACCCGGCTTGAAAACGCTTCAATCGGCAGGAATATCGGTAATGACAGTGGCAAAGGACCTGATCCAGCTCGGCAGACTGGTCGCCGCGCAGCACGGCTGGGCGGAAGCCAAGGCTTTCAAGGCCTATGAGATGACCGATGCCGACAAGGCGCGGCTGGCGGGCTGCGTGGTCGAGATCCTGAAAGTGTTTCCCAGGGATGCGGAATGGTCGGCGTCGATGGCGGCCTGGCTCAGCGCGGCGCTGGCGGTGCAGCTCGAACGCCGCCTCTCGGCGCCGGTCCATGTCGTCACCGGCGTGCTTTCGGTGGAAGGCCTGCCGGTCTACGGCAGCCGCGAGGGCGCCAAAGAGCCTGTCGTGGACGGCGAGGAATTTCGCGGAAGCGGGCACGTCTGGGTCATGGTCGGGCCTTTCGTCGTCGACGTGGCCATGTTCCGCGCGGCTGCTTCCGCCCGTTGCCCCGCCGAATTGGCGCGGCATGTCCATTCGGTGTTCGGTCAGGACAAGGGCGTTTACGTCGATCACTGGCGCCGCACGCGGCAATCGGGCCTCGGCTACGAGCCGCAATATGTGCTGAGCCGCGACGAAGTGACGCGGCTCATGGGCGGAGCCTACCGGCTGATCGCGCCGGAATAGGTGGCTATTCCTTAAGCCCCTATTCCTTCAGACCAAGGCCCTTGAGCGCCGCGAAGGGGCCGCTGTCTTCCGGCGTGCCGATCCCGGCGGCCTTGCGCGCCTTGTCGGCTTCCGGCCCGGTCAGGAAGGGATCGATGGCCAGCGCCAGGCTCTGCGCCACCGCCTCGCCGAGGTCGATGTGGGTGCCGGAATATTCGATCTCGTCGCAATCGTCCGAATCGAGTTCGATTTCCTCGTCCGGGGTGTGATCGCCCGCTTCGGGAACGAAGCGGAAGAACACCGGCTCGTCCAGCGAGACGGCGATATCCTCGGCCGAGACGGCGCAGGCCTGGACATAGTCGGCGGTGACCCGGCCGCGCGCCTCGACCTTGCGGTCCTTGCGCTCCAGCTGGAGATCGGCGGTCAGCCGGTCGATCCGCACCAGGCCGAAGCGTTCAGACAAGGACCGGCGCTCGGCCTCGTCGGCCTCGACATGGGCGGGTTTGCCTTCGGCCTGCCGGATATCGACGCGGCGGGAGAACTCGGGCTTGAAATCGGGTGTTTCGGTCATCGCGCAATGCTCGCGTTCAGGAGATCTTGGTCGGAAACGGCATCGAGCTGCTCGGCCAGCGCCCGGACATGGGCGGCCAGGGCGATCCGGTCGGCGCCATCGTTCAGGGTCATGTTGCGGCCCAGCACTTCGGCCAGGGCTTCGTCGCCCATGGGCAGCGCCTCACGCAAGGCGCCCAGGCGGCCGCCCAGCACGCTCATCAGCTTGCCCATGCGCTTGCCGACGACGAGATCGCCGACGCCGGACTGGCGAAGCTGGCCGTCCATATCGTCCACGAACAGTTCGGTGAGGTGGACGGACGGCGTGATCAGTGCGCCGCCCCGCTCCATGCGCAGCATGACGAGGGCAAGCACCAGTGTCACCGCATCGAACCGTCCCGCCACGGTATCGGCCACGCCGAAGCTGGCATACCAAGGCTTTTCGCGGGCGATCTCGACCACGCGGTGCCACAGCGGGCGAACTTCGGCGCGCGGATCGGTGTGTTTGCCGACGAGACGGGAAAGCAGGGACATCGTGCAGTCTGACCTTTCGTTCATCGGCAATTCAATCGACCTGCCCCAACGCCCATTGCGTGACGGGCTGGCGGGCTCTAAGGCTCGGTGCCGTTATCTGGCCGATATATGGGCCCTGCGCCGGGTGGCAATGCCTGGCGATGGGCCAGGCCCCGAATGGAGTGGGAAAATGCGCAGTTACGGTCACATGGCTAAGGCGGCAGGCATCGCGCTGGCGCTGGCTGCGCTGACGGCAGGATGTACTTCGGTTCGCGATCACCGCGGCTACCTGATCGACCAGACCCTGCTCGATTCGGTGCAGCCCGGCATCGACAACCGCCTCTCGGTGGAAAAGACCCTCGGCCGCCCGACTTTCGTCAGCCAGTTCGGCGAGAAGGACTACTACTACATCTCGCAGACGGTGAAGACGCCGCCGTTCCGCCGCCCGCAGACCTCCGAGCAGACGGTGCTGCGCGTGCGCTTCGACCCGGCGGGCAATGTCGTCGGCGTCGACAAGCGCGGCATGGAGCAGGTGGCCCGGATCAGCCCCAACGGCGACACCACGCCGACGCTGGGCCGTCATCGCGGGTTGCTGGAAGACCTGTTCGGCAATATCGGCCAGGTCGGCGCATCCGGCATGGGCAGCCCCGGCGGCCCGACCGGCCCTGGCCCCAACGGCAGCTGATTTCGGGAAACCTGGCGCGGCTCGTCTGATCGCCCTGCAAAAACGTCCGCAAGCCCAACCGGGTTTCGCGGACGTTTTTTGTTGCGGATGCGACATGGAATGGTGCGCGTTCACCGCTTGAACCGTGCGAACACGGTCATATATCCGCGGCATGGATAATAGCGGGGCTAGCCACGGCCTGATCCAGTGGCACGGAACGACGATCATCGGCGTTAAGAAGGGCGGCAAGACCGTCATCGCCGGTGACGGGCAGGTCTCCATGGGCAATACGGTGATGAAGCCCAATGCGCGCAAGGTGCGGCGCATCGGTGACGGAAAGGTGATCGCGGGCTTTGCCGGCGCCACCGCCGATGCCTTCACCCTGTTCGAGCGGCTGGAACGCAAGCTGGAGCAGCATCGCGGCCAGCTCATGCGCGCCGCTGTCGAACTCGCCAAGGACTGGCGCACCGACAAGTATCTGCGCAACCTGGAAGCGTTGATGATCGTGGCCGACGCGGACACCCTGCTGGTGCTCACCGGCAACGGCGACGTGCTTGAACCCGAGGGCGGGCCGGACAGCCAGATCACCGCGATCGGCTCGGGCGGGAACTATGCCCTCGCCGCCGCCCGCGCCATCGACGGCTACGAGACCGATGCCGAACAGATCGCGCGCCGCGCCATGGCGGTCGCCGCCGACATCTGCGTCTTCACCAACGACCGCGTCACGGTCGAGACCATCTGAGATCGATCACATCATGAAAGACAACCTGACCCCCAAGGCGATCGTCCGCGCGCTCGATGACCACATCATCGGCCAGAGCGAGGCGAAGAAGGCCGTCGCGGTTGCCCTGCGCAATCGCTGGCGGCGCCAGAAGCTCTCGCTCGACCTGCGCGACGAGGTGACGCCCAAGAACATTCTCATGATCGGCCCGACGGGCTGCGGCAAGACCGAGATCAGCCGCCGCCTGGCCAAGCTGGCCGACGCGCCCTTCGTGAAGGTGGAAGCCACCAAGTTCACCGAAGTCGGCTATGTCGGCCGCGACGTGGAGCAGATCGCCCGTGACCTCGTGGAAGAAGCGATCCGGCTGGAAAAGGACCGTCGCCGCGAATCCGTGCGCGAAGCCGCATCCAAGGCGGCGATGGAGCGCCTGCTTAATGCGCTCGTCGGCGAAGGCGCTTCGGAGGCCACCCGTGCCTCGTTCCACCAGCGCATCACCGAAAACGCCATGAACGACACCGAAGTCGAGATCGAGGTCGAGGACAGCCCCTCGGCGCCGATGGAGATCCCGGGCATGGGCGGCTCGGTCGGCATGATCAACCTCTCCGACATCATGGGCAAGTTCGGCGGCCAGAAGCTGAGCCGCCGCAAGATGAAAGTGCCCGACGCCTGGGACAAGCTGGTCGACGAAGAGTCGGAAAAGCGCATGGACCAGGATGACGTCGCCCGCACCGCGCTTGCCAATGCCGAGACCAACGGCATCGTCTTCCTCGACGAGATCGACAAGATCGCCGTTTCCGACGTGCGCGGCGGCTCGGTCAGCCGCGAAGGCGTGCAGCGCGACCTGCTGCCGCTGATCGAAGGCACGACGGTGGCCACCAAGTACGGCCCGATGAAGACCGACCATGTGCTCTTCATCGCCAGCGGCGCGTTCCATGTGGCCAAGCCCAGCGACATGCTGCCCGAACTCCAGGGCCGCCTGCCGATCCGGGTGGAGTTGAAGGCGCTCACCGAAACGGACTTTGTGCGCATCCTTTCGGAAACCCGCGCCAACCTGGTGGCACAGTACAAGGCGCTGCTGGCGACCGAGGAAGTCTCGGTGGACGTCACCGAAGGCGCCGTGGGCGAAATCGCCCGCATCGCCGCCCTGGTGAACGAAACCGTCGAGAACATCGGCGCCCGTCGCCTCCAGACGGTCATGGAAAAGCTGCTGGAGGAACTCAGCTTCGAGGCCGAAGACCGCAAGGGCGAGACCGTAACCATCGACGAGGCCTATGTCCGCGAAAAGCTGGAAGGCCTGGCAGGCAACGCGGACCTTTCGAAGTATATCCTCTAACTCTCATAAAACTTACGTCGTCCCGGACTTGATCCGGGACGACGTGAATTTGTTCCTTGAATGTTCCAGAAGATCGATTAGCCTCCCCGCATCAGAGGGAGATTCGCTATGACGCTCGAAGGTGGATGCCAATGCGGCGAGGTTCGCTACACCGTTGAAGGCGCGCCGGAGCATGTCGCGCTTTGCCACTGTGCCGATTGCCGCAAGTCGTCCGGCGCGCCGACCGTGGCCTGGGCCGCCTTCAAGACGCCGGAATTCAGGCTGACCGCGGGCGAAGCCTCGGTCTACAACTCCAGCGGCTCGGCCATGCGCCACTTCTGCCCGCGTTGCGGCACCGGGCTATGGTATGCCAACGAGGAATACCTTCCCGGCCTGATCGACATCCAGGTCGCCACCCTCGACGACCCCGACGCCCTCCCGCCTCAGGCCCATATCCAGGTGGCCGAACGGATCGGCTGGATGAAGGATATCGCAGGCCTGCCTGAATTCGAACGCTATCCGGGATAATGCGCCGAGATGAATCGGCCGGGATGAGTATGGAGACCGCTCGATCGGACTCGCTATGCTGCGGGGAACTGGAACTTGACCGTGACGGCGCCTGTCTCGTTCCCGGCTGTGCGCTCCCTGTGCTTGGCATAATCGAGCAGGCGCTCGCGAAGTGGCCGGATGGCAGGGCGGGGCTGCGCATTTCCGGCGATCCTGAACTGGCGGAAATCCTCGGGCCGCAAGGACCGATCGGCGCGGCGGTCAGCCATGCCGGCGGAGCGGGGATGAAGCCGGTGAGGGCGGTGCTGTTCGACAAGAGCGACCGGGCGGACTGGTCGCTTGGCTGGCATCAGGATCGCACGATTGCCGTCATCGACCGCTGCGACACGCCCGGTTTCGGGCCGTGGACAGTCAAGCAGGGCATCCAGCATGTGGAGCCGCCTTTCGCGCTGATCGAAGCGATGCTCACGGTGCGCATCCATCTCGATCCGGTCGATGCGGACAATGCGCCGCTGCTCGTGGCGAGGGGGTCACATCGGCTTGGGCGCGTGCCCGTGGACCGGGTTGAGCAGATCGTGGCCCAGTCACAGGTTCATACCTGCCTGGCGGAGGCGGGCGATCTCTGGCTCTACCGCACGCCTATCCTTCATGCGTCCCATGCCGCCCGGCCGGGAAGGCGCAGGCGGGTGCTGCAGGTCGATTACGCGGCCGGGGGCTTGCCAGCGGGGCTGGAGTGGTTAGGCATCTGACTTTCGAAATCGAGAGAGATGCCTGAATGTACCAGACTCCCGAAGACCGCCCGATCTACCGCCTGTTGACTGGCGCCGACGACCGCGCCTTTTGCGAGCGGGTGTCCGAAGCCCTGGCGCAGGGCTGGCGGCTCTATGGTTCGCCGTCGCTCTCATGGGATACCGCCGAGAACTGCATGAAGGCGGCGCAGGCCGTCGTCTGGCACGAGGCCGACGTCGTGAAGTGAGAGGGGCCGGGCCGGGGAACCGGCCGCTTCAGCCGGTCCTCTTCAGCCGGTCAGGGCCTTCGGCGCGAACTCCTTAGCATCGTCGTCCAGCGCTTCCTCAAGCTGAACGAGATCGACTGCGAAGGGGCGCTGCTTGTGCGGATAGATGGCGGGCCAGCCCCGGAACTGCACGTCTTCGTCGAATTGCGGGATCAGTTGGACATAGCGGCCGACCTTGTGGCCGATCCCGACCGGAAAGTGATCGTGGTAGACATGGGGCGGCATGATCTCGATGACCGTCGAGGTCGTTTCCTTCAGGGCCAGGAAGGCGAGCGCAGCGCCGTGTATGGCGATCACCCGGTCGGCGGCCTGCATCCGTGCGATCTGCTCGGGAATAGGGTGGTCTTCCAGATAGAGCACCGAAAAGCCGCGTCTGGTCAGGAAGACCTCCAGCTCTGCGCCGTTCGTAGGCGCGCGCGGCCCTCGGCGCGAGACGAAGACATTGTGGGGGCCGTTTCCGGCGGCAAGATGGTCTTCGTAGACTTCCCCGGTGTAGCTGTAGAGCGGCGCGTCGAACCGGGCATCGATCCCGAACTGTGCCAGCCCTCGCGATAGCCGGAAGCTCAGCCGTTCCCCGGCGACCGGCCGATAGGTGCAGACCGGTTCTATGCCGAAATGGCGCAGCAGTTCCCGGAAGGGGGGCTGGAGCGGGCGGAAGACGCAGGCGATGTCTCCCAGCGCGCGCCGGGCCGCGAGGCATAGCGGCACGATATCCATCAGCAGGTGCGAGATGTTGTTGGGCTCGATATGGCGGGTATCGAGAAAACGCCCGAGCCGGATCGGCCGGCTCCACCGGCTGATCGCGCGCTTTGTGAATGCCCGGACGCCAGGGCCTTCAAGGTCGGCCTTGCGTTTCGAAACGGCGTGGTCCGACAGCAGGGTCAGGGCCGCGAAGTCCATCGGCCTGCCCACGGCCAGATCCAGACGCCGATCGCCAACCAGAAGCCGGACCGGCACAGGTTCCTGCGGCGCGATGGGCTGGACGAAGTGCGCGGTATAAGGAGGGCTGGAAACGAGCATCTTTCCCCGCCGGTGATTCAAGCGAAAGCATTGTTCCGCCGACCGGCCGTGACGACAATCCGTCGTAATGCCCTAGGTATAATGGGAAGATTATTGGGGGAAGGGTTATTGGGAGAGCGTGTCGGCGCGGAGGTCAGGGTCGTTGACAAGCTCGGCGGCGCCCTCGGTGGCTTGCGTGACCGGCTGGACGGCAGCAGGCGCTTCCGGCTGCGCGAACACCGGACCCGCAATCATGGCCGCAGGGATGATGGGTGCCAGGCTCGCCATGGACAGAAGAATGGCAGACAACGGGGGCAATTTCACGCGGGTCGGACTCCGAGGGCGAGGATCATCCCTGCGGAACCCCCAAGCGGGCCTGAGGTTCCCGACCATTGCCTAACGATTGCATTATTGCGCGGCCTCGATCATCGCTTCCGCTTCGGCGGCCTGTCGCGCCCACATTTCCGCATAGAGCCCGTCCTGCCGCAGCAGTTGGCCGTGTGTGCCGCTTTCGGCCAGGCGCCCGTCGTTGAGCACCAGAATGCGGTCGGCATCGGCAATCGTCGAGAGGCGGTGGGCGATGGA
Source organism: Novosphingobium sp. TCA1 (assembly GCF_009811895.1). Classification (NCBI taxonomy): domain Bacteria; kingdom Pseudomonadati; phylum Pseudomonadota; class Alphaproteobacteria; order Sphingomonadales; family Sphingomonadaceae; genus Novosphingobium; species Novosphingobium sp. TCA1. The sequence continues at coordinate 22,612 of NZ_BLJH01000040.1, forward strand.
AAGGCTGGTGCGGTTTTCGGATACGCGGTGCAAGGTGGCGAGGATGTCCTGCTCGGTGCGGGTGTCGAGCGCGGAGGTAGCCTCGTCCAGCAACAGGATCGGCGGGTTCTTCACCAGCGTCCGGGCAATGGCCACGCGCTGCTTCTCGCCGCCGGAAAGCTTCAGGCCGCGTTCGCCCACTTCCGTGTCGAAGCCCTGCGGCAACCGGTCGATCAGGCCCATCAGCGCCGCGCCGCGCGCCGCCGAGAGGATATCGGCCTGGGTGGAATCGTCGCGGCCGTAGCCGATATTGTAGCCGATGGTATCGTTGAACAGCACCGAATCCTGCGGAACGATGCCGATCGCGGCTCGCAGGCTGGCTTGGGTCACCCCGGCGATGTCCTGCCCGTCGATCAGGATGCGGCCTTCCTGCGGGTCGTAGAAACGGAACAAGAGCCGCGCGAGGGTGGACTTGCCCGCGCCGGAGGGGCCGACCACGGCGAAATTCTGCCCGGCGGGAACCTCGAACGAGAGGCCCTTCAGGATGCGCCGGTCGGGCTCGTAGCCGAACAGCACATTGTCGAAGACCACGGAAGGACGGTTAATCACCAGGGCGGGCGCGCCGGGACGGTCGGAAACTTCCTGCGGTTCGTCGAGCAGGCGGAACATCTCCGCCATGTCGATCAGCCCCTGGCGGATCGTGCGATAGACCATGCCCAGCATGTCGAGCGGGCGGAACAGCTGCGTCAGGTAAGTCTGCACGAAGACCAGCTGGCCTGCCGTGTATTCGCCCTTGTACCAGCCCCAGACGGTATAGCCGAGTGCGCCCGCCATCAGCAGGTTCACCACCACGCCCTGCGCGATGTTGAGCAGGCCGAGTGAATTCTCGCTCTTCACCGCCGCCACCGCATAGGCGCGGGTGGCCTGCGCATAGCGCTCCTTCTCGCGGTGTTCGGCGGAGAAATACTTCACGGTTTCGTAGTTGAGCAGCGAATCCACGGCGCGCGCCAGGGCCTGCCCGTCGAGCCGGTTCATCTGTTCGCGCAGCTTGGTGCGCCATTCGGTGATCGTGCGGGTCACCCAGATATAGGCGGCGATGGCCAGGGCCGTGGCCACGACCAGGCCGGGGCCGAAGTTGAGGTAGAAGATCACCGCCACGACCAGCAATTGCAGGATGGTCGGCGCGATGTTGAACAGCATGAAGTAGAGCATCGTGTCGATGCTCTTGGTGCCGCGCTCGATCGTCTTGGTCACTTCGCCGGTGCGCCGGGCGAGGTGGAAGCGCAGCGAGAGCCGGTGGAGCTGGCCGAAGACGTTTTCCGCCAGTTCGCGCGTGGCGTCCTGGCCGACGCGTTCGAACACGATGTTGCGGAAATTGTCGAAGGCGGTCTGGATCAGGCGCCCGGCGGCGTAGCCGAGCACGGTCAGCATCGCCAGCTGCACGAGCTTGGGGCCGGTTGCGCCCATCAGGTCTACCGCCCACTTCATCAGGTAGGGCAGGGCCAGCTGGGTGGCGGTGGACAGCAGGATGAACACGCAGGCCCAGACGATCCGCCAGCGCAGGGCCGGATTTCCGGCAGGCCAGAGATAGGGCATGAAGCGCAGCAGGGTGCGCCAGCCATCGTGGCGGGCGCGCGAATCGGAAACGGCGGTGTCTGGCGGCATCGGCGCTATTTAGGGCGTAGACGCCGATAGACAATCGCAGCGGACCGCCTTGCCCTGGATAGAACCGCCCCTCACGAACCCTTCGGCATGTCGAACAGGATGCGCCGCGTCGTGAAATCGATGGCGATCCGCTTGAACGCGCGCAGTTCCCGCATGCCGAGGAAGATCGCCGGGCGCTTCTGCAACTTCAGTTCGCGAAATGCGGGCGCATCGGCAAAGGCGATCAGCACGTTGGAGATGTTGACGTCGTCGATCTGCAATTTCCGCGCGAAGCCCAGCCCTGCCGGCAGTTCATGGCCCGTCACCGAGAGCAGGGTGGTATTGCCCGCGAACTTGTCGCGGATGGCATGTTGCAGGGCGAGGTTGCCGATCGTCGAGCTGGCGCCGGTATCGATGACCACGTCGGCGCGGATGCCGTCGATCAGGGCATTGGTCATGATCAGGCGCCCGGCCTTTTTGTGGGCGCGCACGACGATTTCGTAGCCGCTGCTGCCGCCCAGGCTCTGGGCATCTCCTATCGCGATCGTGTTCTTGGTGAAGTCCAGTACGACCCGCTGGTCCTGCAGGCTGTCGGTGCCGACGATGCCGTCCGCGCCGATGTGATGGCGTTCGAGCAGCGGCACGGTAAGGCCGGGATAGGACTTCTCGCCGATATCCAGCGAATAGAGCCGCGCGGTGGCGACGCTGCTCACGCCGCCCATGCTGATCACCCGCACCGGCGGCCCCTGCGTAAGGCCCAGCGTGCCTGCCAGCGCCGATGACACCACGGTCGTCTGCGATCCGGTGTCGATCAGGAAGCGATAGGGCCCGCGCCCCTCGATCCCGACGGCCACGGTCATGCGGTCGTCGTCGTCGGCCTGGGCCTGAATCGGGGAATCGCCCTGGATCGCGGCGTCCAGCCCGGCTTCGAAGTGCTGGATGCCCACTTTCGGGATCTGCACGGCAAGGGGCGCGGGCGGCGGGGCTGGTTGGTCAGGATGGGGCTGGGCCGCAGGAGGTTGCGCAGGCGCAGTTGGTGAACCTGAAGGCTGTAGGATCGCAGGCTGGGCGCCCAGAATCGCCAGTTCGGCGAACATGAGCGTCAGCCCTAGGGCTGCTCCTGGCATCGTTCTCTCCGGCGCATCGCTATCTTGCGGATGTCGCAGGGGCGATCATACCACCGTGCGGGGGCGCGTACCAATCATTCCGTAGCGGTGCGGTCCCGATCCGGGGCAGGCGTCGCCGCGGGAAGCGTCATGAAGAACGGGTCGTGCGCGGCGGCAACCTTGCGCATGAACCAGTCGCCGCTCGCGGCCACTTCGGGAAGGTCGTGAGCATCCAGCAGGCGGGGGCTGGAAGCCCCGCCGGGAAAGCGCACGAAGCGGCGGTTTCCGGCAATCCGGCCCGAAAAATGGCGTGCTATCAATGTCGGCACGACATGTTCGTCGCTGCAGAGCGTGCCGTTCAGCCGTCCGCTTCGCAGCAGCAGCGGCAGCTCGCGGGCCAGCACGGCCAGCGCGTCCGCAGGCAGGGTCCACCACTGCGAGCCGTAGGCCCATGGTCCGAACGGCTGTGCGCGGGCACGGCCGAGCTTCTCCCGGGTGCCGTCCAGCCAGCGCGACAGGCGGCGCAGTTCCCAGGTCAAGGCATAGGCAAGGCGGTCCCGCGCGGGATCGAGTCGCAGCCAGCGCGTGTCGAACCGGTATGTCTGCATGCGCTCCGCCATGTGGCCGGGCCGCACTTCGACATGGCAGAGATCGCCCGCAAGTGCGGCGGCCAGATCGGCCCGTGCGATCGTCGGCCAGTCGGCGCCGCTCAGGAGGTGGGCATGGTCGCAGCCGATGCGCACGGACTCGCGCACCAGCTTTTCGGTGGCGGCAACCTGGCTCCAGTGGCCCCAGCGCACCGCCACCGGATCGGGCACGAGATGGACGCGGCCGGGCGGTCCAGGCAGGCTCCGGCGCAAGGCGCTCCACAGCGCCGAGCGGCGATCGGCGTGGATCACCGCGAAATCGTCGTTATCCGGGCCAAGCAAGGTTTCGATCAGGCGCTGGAGCTGCTCCGGGCCGTCGTGGGCCAGCAGCAGATAGGCCATCCGCATCAGCCTGCCCGCCGTGACAGGATCGGGCGCGAGAGCGCCTCGGCCATCATCCGCACTTCCTTCCAGGCGGGATGGCGCGTCGCCATGAGCGCGGCCAGCCAGGCGAGCACGCCTGCCCCGCTCAGCGCCAGCAGGGCGATCAGGCCTGGCTCCAGTCCCTGCCAGCGCGCAATGGCCAGCGGTACACCGGCGGCCAGCGCGCAGAGGCCGCTGCGGGCATAGACATTAATCAACGCGCCGAAGCGGAATCCGATCAGGCGCCCCAGATAGATCGCATAGATCGCCCACCACACCGCGCCGTAGACCACGCGGCTGATGCCCGCCGCGTCGAGGCTGATGAAGCACCCGGCGGTCAGGATCACTACGGCGGCAAGGGTATCCAGCAGGTTCACCCAGACGAGCCGCCTGATCTGGCCGAGCAGCAGCGGCACGTCCATCTGGAGCGGGATCGCCACGAAGAAGATCTCGCCCAGCGCGGTCCAGCGCAGCAACGGGGCGGAACCCATCCAGTTGGGGCCATAGAGCAGCATGACCAGCGGTTCCGCGGCCAGCGCCAGCCCGACCATCGCCGCCCAGTTGAGCGCGGTATAGCAGGCCACGAGGTGGAGATAGGGCTCGGCTAGCGGCTCTCCGGCGTCGCGCTTGCGGGCGAAGGCGGAATAGAACACGCTGCCGATGGCGCCGGTAACGAGCGTGGTTAGTTGCCCGGCCAGGGCGCTGGCGCGGCTGAACAGGCCGGTCGCGGCGATGCCGAGCAGGCGCCCGACGATCAGGTCCTGCGAACGCTGGCCGATAGCGGCGCTGGCGCTCAGCACGAAGGACATCGAACTGAACCCCAGCATCGGCCGCACCGAGCCGGTGTCCTTGGGCAGGCGGGGCCGCACCGGCCGGTGCAGATTGGCGATCGCGGCCCGTGCAATCGCGGTGGCCAGCACGCCCCAGGCAAGCGAGGATGCGCCGAAACCGCAGGCGGCCAGCGCTATTGCAGTGCCGTTCCCCGCCAGCGCGCTTCCGGCATTGACTTGGAACAGGGTCCGAAAGTCCATCTCGCGCACCAGCAGCGCGGCCGGGACGGTGGCATAGGGCGTGACGAGATAGGACGCGGCGATCAGCCAGAGCAGCGGCGCGATCGCGGGCTGGGCATAGAAGTGGGCCACCAGCGGCGCCGCCACCGCGACGACGGCGGCCACGGTCCACCCGATCGTCACGGCAACGGCGGCATAATGCGGCAGGGCGGCCGGGCTCATTTCGGGCTGGCCGGAGATGAAGCGGGTTATGCCCAGGTCTTGGAAGATCGAAACCAGCATGGCGGCAGCCAGCGCGATCGAGAACAGCCCGACATCGGCGGGCAGCAGGAACAGGCGGGAGATGACGACGCTGGCGATGAACTGGATCGCAAACGTCGCATATTGTGCGGCGAGCGACCAGAGCGCAGCGCGACGAACGGACATGGGCTCAGTTCCGGGCCAGTGCGGCGGCAAGCCGCAAGGCGCGCAGCGGTTCGCCGAAGCGCACGAGCCGGGCCACCGTCCGCCAGAGGCCTTCGCGGCGCCCGCCCTCGCGAACGTGATCGAGCAGGATCTCGAACCCCTTGTCCCGCATGGCGGCGGGCGACCAGCGCAGGCTCAGCGCCACCCGCTCGCGCGCCATCCGGGAGATGCCCGGTCTCGCAAAAAGCGTGTCGAGATCGTCGATGGCCGGAAGCCGGGCAAGATTCTCGGTCGGATCGGGACGCCCGGCGCGGCGTTCCTCCCAGGCCAGGCGGGCGATCACGGAACCGATCTGCTGTTCGGTGGAATGGCGGGCGGAAACCTGGTCGGGATAGCGGCGATAGCGCAGCAGCCGCTCCGGGATATTGCCCATGTGCGTAACGCCGGAGAGCCGCAGCCAGAGGTCCAGATCCTCGCAGTGCCGAAACGCGGCGTGATAACCGCCGACGGAAAGCACGACATCGCGGCGATACATAACGGCGGGATGGCAGATCAGCTGCTCACCCTGCTCGATGGCCGCCAGCATGTCCTCATGAACCAGCGGGTGATCGGCGCCGCTGCGGACAAGGGCCTCGCCATGTTCGCCGATATCCTCGCTCCAGCTTCCGACGACGCCGTAGTCGGGGTGGACGGCAAGGAAGGCCACTTGCTTTGCGAAGCGGTCGGGATGGCAGATGTCGTCCGCATCCATGCGCGCCACGAGCGGCGCCTGCGCCATATCCAGCAACTGGTTGAGACTGGCGACAAGGCCGCGGTTCTCCCGGATCACTGGGCGAACGCGGGAATCGGCCTCGGCATATTCCCGGATGATATCGGGCGAACGGTCGGTGGAACCGTCGTCAAGGACGAGCAGTTCGAAGTCGCCAAAGCTCTGTCCGAGCACGCTCTCCAGCGCGAGCGGCAGGAAGCGCTCGCCATTGTAGACGCTCATCGCAACGCTGATGGCCGGCTTCGGCATGAACTTTTCAGGTCTCCATTCGGGCAGCCTTCAAGGTGCGCTCTTCGATTCCGGCCCTAAGCCAGGCTGGTAAAGAAAGCGTGAGGCGATGTCTCGCGTGGCGTTGCGGAAGGCGGATCGGACGGCGGGGTTGATAATCGGCGCTTCGTTCCCATCTCTGTCAGGCGAATGAGGCCCGCGCGTTGGAAAACGGTCATTTTTTGAAAGAAGTCATTTTTTTGAAATTAGCGTGTTGACCGAATCATATGCCCCGCTTA
>NZ_BLJH01000041.1:0-27867 GCF_009811895.1 Novosphingobium sp. TCA1
AGCAGTCTTGAATCAGAACCCGGCCCGCTTGGGAATCCCTTTTGTCAACACGGCCTAGGCCGCCTTGTCGCAGCGCGTAGATCGTGACTCCGAATGCGAGCGCAAGTAAGGAGGCTATGACGAAGTTTCGCAGTGCCGGACCGATTTGGACGCCGCCTTTCCAGCGGATGAGGTGGAAGGCCCACATGGTACTCAACAGGACCATGGCTGTCTGACTCCAGGCCAATATCTCGATCCCGAAGGGAGCCGCCGCCGCCATGGCGACGATCGAGGCGATCGCGGTGACGAAGTTATAGATCATCACCCAATGCGTACGATCCAGAGCTGCGAAAGTGGGCTCAATCAGCATCTGGCCTATGCCGGCAATACCACGCAGGCCCATGGCATAAGTCACGACAAGTGCGGCCAGATAGGATGGTTGGAACAGTAGCGAAATGAGGTCGCCGCCAAATACGATAATAACCGCGCCGACCATCCCCGTAAGCAATGCTATAGTACCTGAAAACTGCGCGAGCATGGGTGATAAATCTCGATCATGCCGCGCGGCGCTGCCCAATTGATTGGAGGCAAAATTGCTCATCGGCTGGGTTAGGATGTCTGTAGCACCCGTGGCGATGCGATTCCCGAACCGATAGAGCCCTAAGGTTGTGGGCGAATGGAACAGGCCTAGCAGCAGATCAGCCGCATAGCGGGACAGGAAAGCCAGAAAGCGCGATCCATAGAGGCTGCTGGAGAAGGTCAAAGCCTTTTTGGCCAAAGCCGCGCTGAATTCGAGGCGGGGCCAGGTGCGACCGCCGAGTATGAACAGCGCTGTGCCGAATGCGATGCGGGCATAGCGGGCGGCGACCAGCGCAAAAAGGGAATGCCAGTACCATAGCAGCAGTCCTCCGCTGACAAGAGCCGCGAGGTTTTCGAGAAAGACGAACCTGAAATTGCGTGTCACTTCCTTGCGGCGCAGCAAAGTCGCTGATGACCAGGCGACGAGCGCAGCCGCCGGTTGGACCATGGCAAGCAGGATCAGGACAAGTGCAAGATCCGGCGCCTCAAACAATAATTCCAGCGGATATGCGAGTAGAATCAGAAGTGCCGATGCGCCGCCGACCAGAGGCAATATCATCCAGAAGCTGGTTGAAATTACTTCGGGATCTTCACTTTTGGATGTCAGAATGAATTGAAATATACCGGTATAAGTCAAGGTCTGTATGAGTATTATGAAGACATTGGCCAGGCTGAATATCCCGAATTCTGCTGGAATAAGGAATCGTGCGGCGAGGAGGGTCATGACAAGCGTCGAAAATTGCTCCAGCGCTCTTGCCGTGAAGGCGAAAAGGGCCAGGCCACCGCGGGTTCGGGCATAGCTTAGGGCGTTGTGCGACAATATTGCTGTGGTCATAAAAAGCTATCAGCGTTTTATTTGGTAAAGAGAATATTTTCGCTCATGAGAGCTTTAGTACGGAAGAACATGGCTCCGCGATAGTGCGCCAGCAATTCCGAGGCCGTTTCTTTTCTTTCCGACAATGATCTGCCCTTTCTCGCAAGCAAGGCCAACATCGCCGAGATGGCTGATGCTGTCATACTTGCTGAGCAGACCTATCACCGAGTATGTTGTGAAGGGATAGAGATGGGGTCGTTTTGGATGCAAAAGCGCGAATTTATCGAAAATGGTCGCACAATTTTCACGCATTTTTCCATGAGACTGGCAGGTGTTAATGATGAGATAATGAGTGGAGTATTTGAGAATATATTGAATAAATAATTGCAAACTCAAACCGCAATGATCTCCAAAACGGAATTTCTTCATGTTGCAGTGCCGAAGGTAGGGCGTATTTTCCAGACAACGATCATATGGGGGCGTGCATAGGCACGACAGGAACGGCACATGGGGAATGCTCACGTATCGAATGCTGGTTTGCGCGCGATCTATCCAACGCGGATCGAGCTATTTGACGCTGGCGTGGTGCGTGCGAACTTGCCTCGAACCGTAACGGTGTTGGAAGCGACGATATGGCGGCTGTTCGATATCATCACAGCCGTCGTGATCCTGGGTTTTATGCTGCCATTTATGACTGCGCTTGCCGCGGCGATCTATCTCGTAGATACAGGGCCGATACTGTATCGGCATCGTCGCATTGGCCATCAAGGACGGTATTTCCACTGCCTGAAATTTCGAACCATGCGTGTCGATAGTGACGCCGTGCTTGAGGTTCATCTGCGTTCGTCGGTATTGGCAAGAATGGAATGGGAAGCGACACGCAAATTGCGGAATGATCCAAGAGTTACACGTCTCGGTGCGGTGCTGCGCAAGTTGAGTCTCGATGAGTTTCCGCAACTCATCAATGTTATTCGTGGTGAAATGAGCATTGTCGGCCCACGACCCATCGTTGAGCAGGAAGTACAGAAATACGGGGCTTGCTTCGAGCACTATTGCCGTGTCCGCCCTGGCCTGACCGGCGTCTGGCAGACGAGCGGCAGAAGCGATGAATCTTACGATCGCCGCATCACGATGGATGTTTCTTATGTCATGCGTAAAAGTGTGCTCTTCGACGTCTGGCTTCTTGCCAAGACGGTGCCGGTGGTGCTGCTTTCCAAGGGAGCCTACTGATTGAGCAGGCAGGCCCTGACCCACCCGCAGCAGGTTTCTCGATCGGCGACGCGTAATGAGCGCTGTAGATTTTCCATGCGCTGGATTTAACTCTGCAGGCGGTATGGCGCAGCGCTGATTCCCTCTGCATATGTCTGATGATCAGGCAGTCTCTTGCGCCGTCGCTGTCTCAAAAAGTGGCAGTGTCTCTTCTTGCGTGGGCCGATCGAAATTCGATACCGTGACACCAACAAGACGTATGCCCTTCTCCGTCGGCAGGAGCGAACGGACTAATTCGAGGCTCGTTCTGCGCAGGATTTCCTGACCGCTTATGGCGGAAGCGCTTGTCCGGCTGCGGGTAACGATCTGAAAGTCGGAATACTTGACCTTGAGTGTCACCGTGCGTCCGAAAGCTTGCGCCCTCTCGCACCATGCCCAGACGTCGTCCGCTTGGCCGATCACTCCGGTTTCGATTTCGGTGTCGAGCAGGAGATCACGATCGAAAGTGGTTTCGGAGCCTGAGGACTTGCGCTCTCGGTCCGGGTTGACGGGGCGCTCATCGATACCCCGGGCGATGCGGAAATACCATTCAGCGGAACTGCCGAAATGCCGTTGCAGGAAATCCATCGACTTTGCGCGCAAGTCTGCGCCGGTTTCGATGCCCAGTTTCTGCATTTTTGCGGCGGTAACCGGGCCGACGCCATGGAAACGCTTTACCGGCAGCGTTTCCACCCATTCTGCGCCCATTTCCGGCGTGACCGCAAATTGTCCGTTGGGCTTGCGCTGGTCGGAGGCGAGCTTGGCGAGGAACTTGTTGTAGGAAATGCCGGCTGAAGCGGTCAGTCCGGTTTCTTCCAGAATGCGGCCCCGGATCTCTTTCGCCGTTTTCCAGGCTGTGGGAAGCCCGCGTTGGTTGGCTGTGACGTCGAGATAGGCTTCGTCAAGCGAGAGTGGTTGAACAAGATCGGTATAGTCGGCGAAAACCGCATGGATCTGCCGCGACACCGCCTTGTAAACATCGAATCGGGGCGGGACGAATATGAGCTCCGGGCAGCGTCGCAAGGCTGTGACGGAAGGCAGTGCAGAGCGGACGCCGAACTTACGCGCTTCGTAGCTGGCGGCTGCTACTACACCTCTGGCTGCGCCGTGGCCGACGGCAACCGGCTTGCCTCTGAGCGACGGATCATCCCGCTGTTCGACCGACGCAAAGAAGGCGTCCATATCGATGTGGATGATCTTTCTCTCTGATGCATCGGCCATGGATCATGTTTAGCATTATTGGAACAAACATGGAACTTTCTTTCTGCGCCGATTGGTGGGTCAAGCGGGGAAAATGGCGTTTCCTGCCATCTTCGGATGCGTGATACTATCGAGCCCTACGATAAGCGCAGGTTTGCCATGAGCATAACGATCACAGCGTTCGAAGATTCTCCCGACCGTGGGCGGGGCCTCGCCCGCGACATGCGTGTTCGCTGGGCCTTGGAGGAATTGGGGCTGGCTTATGATGTGCGGCTGCTTTCCTTCGAGGAGATGAAGCGTCCGGACTATCTGGCGCTCCAGCCTTTCGGACAGATCCCGAGTTATGTGGACGACGGTCTTGTCCTGTTCGAATCGGGCGCAATCGTTCTGCATCTGGCGCAGAGCCGGACTGGCCTGCTCCCCGTCGACCCGAATGCGCGGGCGCGGGCTGTCGCCTGGATGTTTGCGGCGCTCAACACGGTGGAGCCTCCCGTCTTCGAATGGTCGATGGCCACGGTGCTCGAACGCGAAAAGCCATGGCATGCAGATAGGCTGCCCATGTTGGAGGGGCGTGTACATGATCGGTTGCAACAGCTGTCGGCGTGGCTGGGGGAGAGTGAATGGCTTGAAGGCGCATTCAGTGCTGCAGACCTGCTGATGGTGACTGTGTTGAGCCGGCTGGGCAATTCGCACCTCCTGGCGGAATGGGCCAATCTCACGGCATATGTTTCCCGCGGTGTGGCGCGGCCCGCTTATCGGCGCGCCTTTGCCGACCAGCTTGCCGTGTTCGAAGCGGCCTCGGCCCGAAAAAGGAGTTGAGCCTCGGCGTCCGTTCCCGCGAAATTCCGTCTAAATTAGGGCTATGCAGGTCCTCGCGCATCCTTTGGAAAATATTTCCCGACGCTGGCGGTTCGGTTGCGATTTGTTGACGAAGTCAGGTTAATGCAGTGGGTTCAAGGGCAATGTCTCGGGACGCCAGGTAGGGATCGCGCATGCTTAACGGCCAGAAACTAGCGGGCCACCGCGGGGTGATCGCGGTCGTCGGTCTTCTCGGACTGACGCTGGGCGGCTCTGCGGCATTGTTTCTTACCTCGCAGTCGATGGATCGGATTGCCGCTAATCGACAGCAGCAACAGGTCGAAAAGACCGTTTCGCGTACCCTGGCAGGGGCGGCTGCGCAGGCTTCGGCGATCAGCGCGCGTCTGGAGCCCGCTCGCCAGATCGCCAAACTCGGGCCCGACGAGGCCGGTGCCTGGCTGGACAACGAACTGGGCCGCCCGACCGTATCGACGGAAACCAACAAGGCCGTCGCCATCGTGACGCGTTCGGGCGCGATCTACGGCTACACCAAGGGCGGACGTGCGGATGCCGACGATCTCGAACAGATGCAGGGCGCCGCAAATAGTCTTGTCGGTGCCCTGCGCGAAGAACGAGCCGCAAGTTCGAAAAAGGCCGATAGCGAGCCGAAGAGCAGGGCGGAAATCGCTGCGGTGCGCGGTGAGCCTGTCGTCGTTGCGGTATCACCGCTTCCGGCATCGGGAGAGCCGCTCGCGCTCGTCACCGTCACTTATCTCGATGACGCCCTGCTAAATCGCTGGGCCAGTACCCTGATGCTGGATGGCTTTACGGCGCTGAGTCCCCGTGCTGCCGTGCCGACCGGCATGCGCAGCGTCGGCCTTTCGGCTGCGGACGGCACCTCGCTGGGACGCCTTGCGTGGCATCCTGCAAAGCCCGGGGAAGCCATCCGCAAATACGTCATCCCGGCAACCCTGGCGATTGGTGCGGCGGTGCTTTGCCTGTTCCTGATGATTGCCCAGCGTGCCAGCAATCTTCGCGACGAAGCCGAATCGAATTCGAAGCGGGCACGCTATCTTGAGCTTTTCGACCCGATCACCGACCTGGTGAACCGCGCGACGTTCATCCGGCAGCTCGACCAGATCGCCGGCTCCCAGGCCTGCCAGTTGATCCTGCTCGATATCGACGATTTCAGTGCGATCAACGAGGAACTGGGGCACCGGGTCGGTGACGAAGTCATCCGTGATTTCGGCAGGCAGCTCGTCAAGGAATTCCAGGGCTCCCAGTGCCTGGTTTCGCGTCTGGACGGAGATGAGTTCGCGGTTCTGGTGGTCGGCAATTCCGACGTTTTCGAACTCGGCCCCCGTTCGACGGGCATTGTCGTCAGCCGCAGCGGCCGTGAGGGTGCGACATTGTCGGTGACGATCTCCGCCGGCGTCGCCGCTGCGCCCGAACATGGACATACCGCCAGCGAACTGATGCGCCATGCGGATATCGCCTTGGGCGCCGCAAAGGCGGCGGGCACGGCACGGCATGTGGTCTACGATCCCGCCCTCGGAGAAGCTTTCAAGAGCCGCAAGGGCCTTGAGGCGCGGATGAAGAAGGCGATCGAGGACGAGGGGTTCGAGCTGTTCTACCAGCCGATCATCAATCTCGGCACGATGAAGCCCGCGGGCGTGGAGGCTCTTCTTCGCCTGAAGCGCGGGGCCAAGGATACGCCGGCGGTGTTCGTGCCCGTCATCGAAAAGCTGGGCCTTATGCCCCAGCTTGGCGCCTGGATCATCCAGCAGGCCTTCCGAGACAGTCGCCGCTGGCCGGATCTGCGCACCTCGATCAACCTTTCGCCGCTCCAGCTGGAAAATCCGGCGCTGCTCGACCAGATCGACTTCAACCGTGCGCGTTTCGAGGTTGCTCCCAAGTCGATCGGCTTCGAGATTACCGAGGGCGTCCTGCTCAACAAGTCGCCGACCGTTCACGCCAACCTTCAGGGCCTGCGCGACCGGGGTTACATTCTGGCGCTGGATGATTTCGGGACCGGATATTCGTCCCTGAGCTATCTCTCGGAGTTCGAAATCCACCGTCTGAAGCTGGATCAGAGCTTCGTGCGCGGCGGGCGCCTGATCGAGAAGCGCAGCGCGACGCTGGTGCAGGGCGTGATCGACATCTGCCACAAGCTGAACATCGACGTGGTGGCTGAAGGCATCGAGGAAATTGCTGAAGCGGCCACCTTGCGCAAATGGGGATGCGATTTCGCCCAGGGCTATCAGTTCGGGAAACCGGCACCGGCCAGGATCGCCGCGCAGAACCTTGTCACTCTCCAAAACAATGTTGCGGCCATCGTCGATTACCGCACGGGTGAGCCGGTTCTGGGCGCGGTATAAAGGTCCATCCCGGAGGAGTCCTATTCCTCCGGGAAACCTCAAGGCCTAGTCGCCGCAGGCATTCATCGGCATGGAAACGTAGTCCAGCTTCACGTCGGAAATCGCGAGCGAAAGCGGTCCGGTTGCGGAAATCACCAGCGGCGCGGTGAGGGTATGCATGTCGGCGCCGCGACCGGCGAAGCATTGCAGCGGGATCGCGAAGCGCGACCAGGTTCCCGGAGCGGCCTTGGCAAGCGTGGCCGTGAGGGGGACGCCAGTGACCTTGCCGCCGCTTTCCACGCCAAGGGTCACCGGTCCCGTCGGCTGGCCGTCGATCCGATACTCGATCACCAGGCTGATTTCGCCGTTGCTTTCGCGCGAGAGGTCTATCGGTCGGGGCGCGACTATGGCGACGCGGCCGGTCGCATTACCGCTCCAGGTGAAGAGGCGGGCATCTTCCTGCGCGCGGCGGTCGATGCCGCCCTGCTTCACCAGTTCGGTATCGATCTGCCATCCCGGCGGGGTGCGGCCGGTGCCGTAGAATACGCCGGGCGTCGCCTCCGCCATGCCTGCGGGGCGCGCCTCGTCGAGCTTCGCGACTTTCCCGGGCTGGGCATAAGAAAGCCCGTAGCCGTACGGAAACAGTGGATCGTAGTCCGGATCGCGGCGGTTCAGCACATATTGGTCGGGCCGTTTGGGCCACGAGAAGCCGAGCTTGCCCTTGAAGTCGTGATCGATCGTGCCATCCGGTTTGGAGAACAGCACGTCGGCTACCCCGCCGCCCTCGCTGCCGGGCAGGAATGCCGCGACGAAGGCGTCCGCGGCGTTCAGTTCGGCATTAACCCAGAGCGGACGGCCGGAGAGGAACACGGCGACCACCGGAATGCCCGCTGCTTTCAGGCGCTTCAGCATCGCCAGATCGGGCTTGTCGCCGGGGCTGTATTCAAGATTGGGGATGTCGCCCTTGAATTCGGCATAAGGCGTTTCGCCGAAGACGACGATAGCGGCGTCGGGTTTCTTCGCGAATGTGCCGTCCGGTGCGTAAGTGGCGGTGCCTCCGGCGGCTTGCACCGTGTCTTCGATGCCCTTCCAGATCGAGGTGGCATTGGGAAAGGCGGAGTTGGGCAGATCGGCGCCCTGCCAGGTGATCGACCAGCCGCCCGCCTGCTGGCTCACGCTGTCGGCGGCCTTGCCCGCGACGAGAATCTCGGCGTTCGGCTTCAGCGGCAACACGCCTTCGTTCTTCAGGAGCACCAGCGATTCCCGTACGGCCTGCCGGGCGATCACCTTGCTGGCGGGGTTGGAAATCAGCTCGAACTTGCCCGCCACCGCGCGGCTAGACGGGCGGCCTCGGTCGAACGTGCCGGCGCGGACTTTCACGCGCAGGATGCGGCGCACGGCATCGTCGAGACGGGCCATCGGAATCGTGCCGTCCTTCACCTCGCGCAGGGTGTTTTCGTAGAGCTGCTTCCAGCCCGGCCCCGAATACATGAACATGTCGAGCCCGGCGTTGATCGCCTGCGGGCAGTCCTCGTTGGTGCAGCCCTTGACCTGACCGTGGCTGTTCCAGTCCCCGACCACGAAGCCGTCGAAGCCCATGCGCTCCTTCAATACGCCGGTCAGAAGCGATTTGTTACCGCTCATCTTCTCGCCGTTCCAGCTGGAGAAGCTGGCCATGACCGATTGGGTGCCGGCCTCGATGGCACCGGGGTAGCCGCCGAGATGGACATCGCGCAGAACCTGTTCCGAAACCTGCGTGTCGCCCTGGTCGCGCCCGCCGGTGCCGCCGTCGCCCAGGAAGTGCTTGGTGGTGGCGATCAGGTGATCGGGGGCGAGGAAGCCCTTCGTGCCGACTTTGCCCTGCACGCCTTCGATCATGGCCCCGGCATAGTCGGCGGCGATTTCCGGCTCCTCGCCGTAGCTTTCGTAAGTGCGGCCCCAGCGATCGTCCTGGACCACGGCCAGAGTCGGCGCGAATGTCCAGTCGAGTCCGGCGGCGGCGGTTTCCAGCGCGGTCACTTCGCCGATCTTGCGAATGAGGTCGCGGTCGCGCGCGGCGCCCAGGCCGATGTTGTGGGGAAAGAGCGTGGCGCCCACGATGTTGTTGTTGCCATGGACCGAGTCCGTGCCCCAGATGATCGGGATCTTCGGGCGACCGTCGCTGCGGGTCATCGAGGCGTCGTAGAACGCGTCCGCAAGCTTCAGCCACTTGGCGGGCGGGGCATATTCGTCGTCATAGGGGCCGCTGTTGCCGCCGTTGAGGACGGAGCCGATCTTGTAAGTCAGCACGTCGGCGGGCTTGATCGAGCCGATGTCCACCTGGATCAGCTGGCCGACCTTGTCCTCCACGGACATTGCCCGCATCAGGCTGTCCACCCGCTGCTCGACTTTCGGATCGCGCTGCGGCCGAGCGTTCACCTTGGGCCAGATCGCGGGATTGGCGACCGGGGAGGGCGCTGCCGATTGCGCCCCGGCCGTACCGGCGAGCGCCAGGGCAAGGATGGTCAGGGAAGCGGACGGGAAGGGGCGCATCGGTGGGTCTCCTGTGGAGCGCAAGTGGCGGTCAGGGCTTTGCGGTCATCCGGTCGAGCCGGGCGGAGCCTTCCAGTGCGGCGTCACCGGCGAAATGGCCGACGCGCAGCGGATAGGCGCCGGCATCGACGATCCAGCCCGGTGCTGTGTTGTCGAAGCGGGCGATGACGCGCGGATCGACGGTGAGCGCGACATGGCGGGTTTCTCCGGGCTGGAGCCGGACTTTCTCGAACCCGGCGAGGCGATAGGCCTTGGTGCCGGCCGCGCTCTTCGCCTCGACATAGAGCTGGGGCACATCGGCGCCCACGCGCTTGCCGCTGTTGGTGACGTCGAATTCGACGGTCAGTCTGACGCCGTCCGAAACCTTGAGGTTGGCATAGCGGAAGCTGGTGTAGGTGAGGCCGTAGCCGAAGGGGAACAGCGGCTTTTGGTTCCGGGCGGCGTACCAGCGATAGCCGACGTCTGCGCCCTCCGGGTATTCCACGGTGAAGGGGGCAACGCCGCCGCTCATGCCGTAGACGGTCTTGTCGCCTGCATCCCGGCGCGTCTCGGCGGCGCGGAGTTCGGCAAGGCCGAGCGGCTCGGGGCGGGGCGCCTGCTTGACGGCGACGGGGAAAGTGATCGGCAGGCGGCCCGAGGGATCGACATCGCCGAACAGGATATTGGCGATCGCCTCGCCGCCGCGCTGGCCGGGATACCAGGCTTGCAGGATCGCGGGCACGCGGCTCACCCAGGGCATCAGCACCGGCCCGCCTGCCTCGACGACGACCAGGGTTTTCTTGTTGGCGCCCGCGACGGCATCGATCAGCGCGTCCTGGTTTTCGGGCAGGGCCATGCTTTCGGGATCCTGCGCTTCGGTGCGCCAGGCCCAGGCGAAGACCACGGCCACGTCGGCGCCCTTTGCGGCCGCGGCGGCGGCCTTGGGATCGCTGCCGTCCACGTACGTCACGCTGGCACCCGGTGCGAGGGCCTGGATCGCCTTGAGAGGCGAGGAAGCATGCCACGTGATCCGCGCGAAGGAGGCAGCGGCGCCCTTGGTCAGTGGAATTTCGACCGGCGCGCCGCCGACCGAACGGACCTGCGACGAGCCGCCGCCGGAAAGCACGCCCACGTCGGCATGCGCGCCGATCAGCACGATCTTCTTCGCGCTCTTGGCCAGCGGCAGCAGGTTGCCTTCGTTCTTGAGCAGGACGATGCCTTCTTCCGCCGTACGCTGGGCGACTTCGGCGTGCCTGGCATAGTCGATCGGCTGCGCGCTTTCGGGGACGGGGTTGTCCATGAGGCCGCTATCGATCACGCCGAAGAGGATGCGGCGGACCATGTCGTCGAGCCGGGACATCGGTATGCGCCCTGCCTTGACGGCTTCTGCGAACTTCGTGTCGAAGAACATCCGGTCATCCAGTTCCTGCCCGGAATCCTGATCGAGACCGTTGATGGCGGCCTTCTCGGTCGAGTGGACCGCGCCCCAGTCGGACATGACCCAGCCCTTGTAGGCCCAGTCCTGCTTCAGGACCTTGTTCAGCAGCCAGTCGTTCTCGCAGGCATAGTCGCCGTTGACCTTGTTGTAGGCACACATGACGGAAGCGGGCTGGCCTGCCTCGATGCCGAGCTGGAAGGCAAGCAGGTCGCTCTCGCGCAGCTGTGCAGTGCCGATCCTGGCATCGAGCACGGTGCGGCCGGTTTCCTGGGAATTGAGCGCGAAATGCTTGATGGTGGAGACGATGTGGTTGCTCTGCACGCCCTTGATGTGCTCGCCGACCATGACACCGGCCAGCAGCGGGTCTTCGCCTAGATATTCGAAATTGCGGCCGTTCCAGGGATCGCGGGTAAGGTTGACGCCGCCCGCGAGCAGCACGTTGAACGTCTTGGCGCGCGCTTCGGCGCCGATCATCGCGCCGCCTTCGAAGGCGAGCCTCGGGTTGAAGGTGGCGGCGGTGGCGATGCTGGCGGGAAGCGCGGTGGCGACGTCACCCTTGCGCTGCTCGATCTGGTTGGCGACGCCGAGGCTGGCGTCGCTCTCGCGCAAGGTGGGGATGCCGAGGCGCGGGATGCCGGGGATGTGCCCTGCCGAGGGGATCATCGCGATCGGCGGCACCGGCTTGGCCAGCGGCGGGAAGTAGCCGTGGACGAGCTGGAGCTTCTCTTCCAGCGTCATGGCCTTGACCAGTGCATCCGCGCGCGCCTCGGCCGACTGGCTTGCCTGGGTCTTGGCGGTCTGCTGCGCCAGGACAGGCGCGGTCATGCTGCTGCCGAGCGTCAGCGCGGCAAGCAGGGCGGCAATTTTCTTCGTCATCTGGAAACCTTGTCGAGCGGGGGGGCGAAACGGGCGTGATAGTGATCGAGCAGCGCGCGGTGGTCGGGCAGGGCGCCGCGCGCACCGGCATGGGCGGCGCGGACGCGGGCGAAGACCTCGCGGGCTTCCTGCGCGCCGGGATAGCGCTGGATTCCCGCGGCCAGTCGGGTTTCGAAACCCATGCCGTAGAGGATGTAGTGGTAGCTGGGCGGCAGGAACGTCTCCAGATCGACCACAAAGTCGAACCGCGAGGGCGGGCGGTGGCGCCACTGGGCCAGCATGTCCTGCAAGGCTTCGGGGATCGAGGCCGGATCGGCATTGTCGCGCCAATAGGCGGTGTCGGTGCGGCGGGTGATGCAGTAGTGGAGCTTGAGGAAGTGGACGATGCGTTCGAAGCGCGCGGCCATAAGCCGGTTGAAGCTGCGCGCGGCGGCTTCGCGGGCGCTGCGCTCACCGGGTACGAGGAACTTCCCGACCATCTTGAGCGCGGCCTCGATCAGCATGATGCCGGTCGATTCCAGCGGCTCGAAGAACCCGGCGGAAAGGCCTACCGCGACGCAGTTGCCGATCCACTGGGTCTGGCGGTAGCCGGTCTCGAAGCGCAGCTGGCGCGGGGTCAGGCTGTCGCCTTCATGGCCCAGATAGCGGCGCAGGGTCGCTTCCGCCTCGTCGTCCGAGCAATGGCTGCTGGAATAGACATAGCCCACGCCGCGGCGCTCGGTGAGGCCGATATCCCAGGTCCAGCCTGCGTCATGCGCGGTTGCCAGCGTATAGGGGCGAACCGGGGCGCCGGGCCGAGCGTAAGGGACCTGCATGGCCAGGGCGCGGTCGTTGAACAGGCTTTCCGAGCAGGAGGTGAAGTCTGCGCCCAGAGTCTGGCCGATCAACAGGGCGCGGAAGCCCGAGCAGTCGAGGAAGAAATCGCCCTCCACGCGGCGACCGTCCGCCAGCACGAGCGCGGCGATATCGCCGTCCTCGGCCTGTTCGACTTGTGCCACCAGGCCTTCGATGCGCGTTACCCCGGCAGCGGCGGAGATGTCGCGCAGATAGTCCGCAAAGCGGGCCGCGTCGAAGTGATAGGCATAGTTCATCGGGCCGGAGAAATCGGGGTCTTCCACCCGTTTCGGCGCGCGCCCTGCGCGGATGACCTGTTCCTGCACGGTGACTGCGTCGGCCCAGGGCAGGCGTGCCGCGCTGTCCTCAGCGATCCAGTGCGGAAGGAGCGCCTCGTCCTCACCGCCGATGGGCAGGTTGAAGGGGTGGAAATAGCTGTCGCTGCCGGTGGCCCAGCCGTCGAACAGCACACCTTGCTTGAAGGTGGCGTCGGCCCGGACCAAAAATTCCGCCTCGCTGATCCCGAGGCCCGCCAGCGTGGTGCGGATCGTGGGAAACGTTCCTTCCCCCACGCCGATGATGCCGATCTCGCTGGATTCGACCAGCGAGATGTCGCGCATCTTCAGCGTGCGGGAAAGGTAGGCGGCGGCCAGCCATCCGGCCGTGCCGCCGCCCAGGATGACGACGCGACCGGAGGAGGGGTAGTCGGTCGTCATGTTCTATCCTTTCAGCCGTTTAGAAGCTCGCGCGGGCGCGGACGCCCCAGGTGCGAGGGGGCTGGAGGTTCGAGAGGAACACCGGATCGTAGCGCGGCGCGCCGAAGGCACCGGCACCGGTACGGATATGTCCGTTCTCGATGTTCTGGACGAAGGCCTCGACCGAATACTTGCCGTCCGCGGGCTCGAAGCGGATCGAGGCGTCGGAGCGGAAGTAGGCCTTCTGCTTGTCCCACGAGGTGCCGTTGGTGCCGCGATCGGGCATGTTTTCGGCGGGATCGTTGGCATTCACGAAGGGATTGGCATCGCCGTTGAAGTAGCTCAGCCAGCTGCGGGTCTCGTAGTGGGTGGTGAAGCGCGGGGTGATGCGCGCGCCGCTCGCCAGCTCGAAATCGTGCTCGTAGCTCAGCGTCGCCGAGAAGCGCGGCGCATGGGCCAGTTCGTTGCCCTTGAGCTGTACGATCGAGGAAGCCTTGCCGCCATCGTAGAGACGGCCATCGACGCTTTCGAGATCGTCCAGCTTGGTCTTCTGCACGGTGGCCGAAAGGTTCAGGCGGTCGTGGGGCGTGAAGGTGGCATTGAGTTCGCCTTCCAGACCGTAGGCTTTCGCGCCCTTGGCGTTCTGGGTCACGATCTGGCTACGCACCACGTTGCCTTCATCGTCGCGGAAGGTGACGGCCTGGTTGACCTGATATCCCTTGAAGTCGGAATAGTAGGCCGCCAGGTTGAGCGTCACCGCGCGGTCGAGCAGACGGGTCTTGAGGCCGACTTCGTAGTTGGTCAGCGTCTCGGGATCGGTCAGGCCGGCATTGTCCTGGATATTGCCCGACTTGAAGCCGGTGGAAATGCTGGCATAGCCCAGCGTGTCCTCTGCCAGGTCGGCATCGACGCGGGCGAGGTAGGTCAGCTTGTCCCACTTGCCCTTCACGTCGTTGTTCGAGATCGAAAAGCCGGGCAGCAGGGCGACCAGTTCCTGGGCCGTGGCGTTCGGGTATGCCCCGAAGATGCCACCGGTGCAGGCGCCGCCGGGTGCCTTGTCGGCATCGGTGCAGCCTTCGCCCGAGAACGTCACGTTGCGGCCGCCGATGTCCTCTTTCTTGTCGGAGGTATAGCGCAGGCCGCCGGTGAAGCGCAGCCAGTCCGACGCATGCCAGACGGCCTGGCCGAACACGGCGCGGCTGTCGATCTGGCGGTTGGCCTGGATGAAGCTGCCCGCCCAGCTGAAGGTGCCGTCGCGGTAGCCGTTGCGCTGGTCGATATCGAAGCGGATCTTGTTCTTCTCGTGGCTGTAATAGGCGCCGAGGATCCAGTCGATATCGTTCTCGCCGGTGGACTTGAGCTGGAGTTCGTGGCTCTGGAAGTCATAGCGCGAGGAGAGCGTGGCGTTCTCGTTGAAGGCGCCGAGCGGCAGGTCGTTGCCGTCCGCATCGACCTGGCCGGTCGGGGGCAGGGCGCCCGCGTCGGCATCGGTGCGAGTGCTGCCGCCGATCCGCGACCAGCCCGCGATGTAGCTGAGCTGTACGCCATCGGTGATGTCGTAGTTCATCGTGCTGCGCACGGCGACCGAGTAGCGATCGGTTTCCGGTGCCGTATCGCTGAGCGTGGACCAGCGCTTGGTGCCCGCGCGCGGGGTCTGGAGCAGGCCGATCACCGGTGCGCCGTTGTCCAGGAAGCCTTCGCCCGAGAGGTTCCAGCTGAACTTGTCGCTGGGCTGCCAGAGCATCGAGACGCGGCCCGATTGCTGGTCGGCGGCGTAGTACTTCTTGCCCGACGTGACGAAGGCCGACTTGTTGATACCGACGATGTCCGGCGCGGGCTGATAGTCGGCATAGCCGTCATGCCGGTCGCTGACGAAGGCGACGCGGAAGGCCAGGGCGTCGGTGACGGGAATGTTGATCGCGCCGCGCACGCCGAGACGGTCGTAATTGCCGCCGACCACTTCGACATTGCCCGAGAATTCGCCGAGTTTCGGCTTGGCCGAGATCAGGCTGAGTGCGCCGACAGTGGCGTTGCGGCCGAACAGCGTGCCCTGCGGGCCGCGCAGCACTTCGACGCGCTCCATGTCGTACATCAGTACCGAAGCGCCTTGCGAGCGCGGCGAGTAGACGCCGTCGATGTAGATGGCGACTTCAGGGTCGGCTACTTCGGTATAAGCGCTGTCGTTGCCGATGCCGCGCAGGGTCAGCAGCACGGCCGACTGGTCACCCTGCTGGTTGAACTGCAGCGAGGGAACGAAGCGCGCCAGATCGGTGACGTCTTTCACGCCGTTCTTGGTCAGGGTTTCCTGGCTGAACGCAGAGATCGCGATAGGCGTCGATTGCAGCGTGGTTTCGCGGCGCGTGGCGGTGACGATGATGTCCCCGCTGGACGCGGCGGGCGCGCTCTGCTGCGCCGGTGCGGCTGCATCCTGAGCGTGCGCTGTTGCGGAAACGGAAAACAGGCAAGCCGCGAGCGCGGTGCTCGCGACGAGATCGTGCCTCGTCATTTCATCCTCCCAGATGTGTTTGTACTTGTGAGGCTCCATTGGCCGATGTCTGACATCGATGTCAACATCAATTTGACATCGATGTCAGACATCGGCCAATGGAGTGATCGGAAGATAGTCCCCGTGCGTGGCGGGTCGCGCGGGACCAATCGATTGCCTTCGCCGTTCGGGTGCCATAGATGTCCACGATGTCGCTTTCCCCTTCGATCAGCAGGTCCCCGGAGACACGGGAATCGGTGACCCGACGCCTGTTCTGGCTGTCGATCGGGGTGTTCTTCATCGGTGGGTTCCTGAGCGCGTCCGTCGGTCTGCTGGTGCCTCAGCTCAAGTCGGTCTTGGTGCTGGACTACAAGGGGGCCTTGCTCGTCCAACTGGCTTTCCACTCCAGTTATCTGCTCTTTGCACTGCCCGCCGCGCTTTCGGTCGTTCGAATCGGTTACATGCGCGCTATTGCGACCGGGTTGACGATCATGGCCGCGGGTTGCCTGGCACTCGCACTGGCGCAAGGCATGCGCGAATTCCTGCTGGTGCTGGCCGCGCTGTTGCTGCTTTCGGGAGGGCAGACGATCCTTCAGATCGCCGCCAACACAGTGGTCACGGTCTTCGGACCATCGCGCCGGTCCGCTTTCCGGCTCAACCTGCTGCAGGGGTTCAATTCGCTGGGCACTGTGCTCGGCCCGCTGCTGAGCGCGCCGTTCCTGCTACAGGACATCGCGCCCGGCGCACGCGCGGATGTGGCGGCTTCAGCACCTTTCATCGTCATCGGTGCCGTTCTGGCGATGCTGGCGACGCTCTATGCCGCGCACCGGCAGCTTTTGGCGGGATCGCCTTCGGGAATGGGCGACTATCTGCCGAAGGACTGGAGAAGGCAGATCGTTGCCGTGCTTGCCGAGCGCAGGTTGCTCTGGGGAACGCTGGCGATCTTTCTCTATGTCGGCGCGGAAGTGACGATCGGTACGCTGATGACCAATGTCCTGATGTTGCCGAGCAGACTGGGGCTGGAGCCTGTCAGCGCGGGACGGCTGGTCAGCCTCTATTGGGCAGGTGCGATGGTGGGGCGGTTCATGGGGGCCTGGCTCATGACGCGGATCGCCGAGACGCGGTTGCTGTTCTGCGCGGCGCTGGCGGCGATCGGGTTGACGGTGGCAGCGGTTGTCGTGCCCGGCGTGATCGGGGCGGGCATGCTTATCGCGGTCGGCCTGTGCAACGCGATTATGTATCCGACGATCTACGCTCTCGCGATGCCCGAAGACAGCAGCAAGGCGCCGCTGGCCTCCATGTGGCTTTGCATGGCGGTCGTCGGCGGCGCGGTCGTGCCGATCCTGACTGGCGCCGCCGCCGATGCCGTTGGCCTCCTCAAGGCTCTTCTGCTTCCGGCGGCATGCTACGTCGGGATTGCGCTGTTCGCGCGCCATTGCATGGGAATGAGGGAGCCGCGGTCTTGAGCATCGTCACGATCAAGGACGTTGCCGCGCGGGCAGGCGTTTCCCCCAAGACCGTTTCGCGCGTCATCAACGGCGAAGCGCATGTGCGGCCGGAAGTGCGGGAATTGGTGCAGAAGGTGGTGGCCGAACTGGATTACCGCCCCAATGCCTTTGCCCGCAGTCTCTCCAGTACGCGTTCCTACCTGCTTGGGCTTTTCATCGACGATCCCGTTTCGGGCTATGCCGCCGATGTCCAGCACGGGGCGCTGATCGGCTGCCGCGAACGTAGTTATCACCTTGTCGTCGAGCCGGTGGATCTGGCGGCCCCGGGCTGGGAAAATCAGGTGCGCGGAAGCATCTCGGCGCTGCGGTTGGACGGCGCCATCGTTGCCCCGCCGATCTGCGACGAAGCGGCATTGATGGCCGTATTCGCGGAGGCAGGGCTGCCTACCGTGCTGGTCGCGCCGAGCGTGGCCCCACCCACATCCGGCACCGTGCGCATGGACGATCAGCTCGCGGCGCAGGAGATGACAGAATACCTGCTCGGGCTTGGCCATCGCCGCATCGGCTTCGTCCAGGGGCCGATCCGTCACAGCGCCTCGGCACGGCGCGAGGAAGGTTTTCGCCGGGCCATGGAAAAGGCGGCGGTTACTGTGGACGAAGCCTGCGTAGTGCGTGGCGATTTCAGTTCGCGGACGGGGATGGAACTTGGGGAGAAGCTGCTCGCCTTGCCGGATCGCCCCACCGCGATCTTCGCCTCGAACGACGACATGGCCCTTGGAGTGCTGATCACCGCGATGAAGCATGGCATCGCCGTGCCGGAAAAGCTGTCCGTCTGCGGTTTCGACGATGCACCCTCTTCGCGCGCGGCTTGGCCGCAAGTCACCACCGTTCGCCAGCCCAAGGCCGAAATGGCGGCGGCGGCTGTCGATATCCTGGTGAACCCGCAATTCAGGCGAAAGGCGGGGGGCGAGGGTTCTCACTTGATGTTGCCGCATGAACTCGTTCTGCGCGGCAGCACGGGGCCGATCTGACTGGCGGGGATGTTTGGCGCCGGTGCGCTTCGAGTTTCAGCACCGTTCGGAATGTTTAGGGCACCGGATGGGAGAGGTCGCCGATGCGTCTGGTTCCGAATGTGGGCGGGAGGCTTCAAGTCCATTTTCCAGAAGGCGGCGAAATATGCGCTGCGCCGGCAAATCGTAGAACTTGGTTGCCAGCAAGGCGATGATCAGAATGGCCGGCAGCGTAAGATAGGCCTCGAATCCGGCTTCTTCCTTGCCGGTTAACTTCTCCGAGACGCCCGAATAGAGCGCGAGAAGCGGTACGTGTAGACCGTAAAGAGGATAGGAAATGGCGCCAAGGAGGCTGGCGCCGGGCAGCACTTTCTGGCGTCCTGCCGATACGGCCAGCATCAGCGCCAGCGGCAGGACGAGGATGGTCATGGGTAAAGACCAACGGATCGAATGCAGCGGCATGACCAGAGCGACCACGATCAGCGCGAGCGACATGAAAGCGGCGCTTTGGCCAAGATAAGGCAATCGGCCGCGCATTGCGTGGATCAGCAGTCCAATCAGGAACCCGTAAGACACCCGGGCAAGTCCGCCTGACATTGTCGGGATGCTCCAGCCCAGATCCATGGTGTCGTGCCGGATCGCCAATGTGATCAGCATGGCCATCGCCGCGATGGCAAGGACGATCAGTACTGGGCGTGCCAGGCGCACCAGCAAACCGGCCCAGACGACGTTGATGATCACTTCGAAAAATAGCGACCAGAGCGGACCGTTGACAGGGAAGGCTTCCCAGGCCGTGGCCTGACCGCTCCAACATTTCGGCAACAGCATCACGTTGAGCGCGGCGCTGGCCAGAATTTCGGGCAGGCTGTCCGAGCGGTCCGGTGCGACCAGCCAGCGGGCGAGGGCGTAAGCGGTTCCCAAGGCGGCTCCCAGGATCACGATCGGCATCATTCGCGCCAGGCGACGGCTTGCGAATTCTCGAAAGGTCATGCCGTTATCGAGGCGTTTCCCATAGGCGGCAGCAATGACAAACCCGCTCAACATGAAGAAGAAATCGACGGCGAGATAACCGTGGGGGGCCAGGTTCGGCGCCCCGGTCCGTGTTCCGATATGGAAGACGAGCACCATGAGCGCGGCTATGCCTCTCAATTCGTCGAGGAAGTCAAAACGATTCTGCTGGTGGCTTGCAGATCTCATGTCGCTGTCGCTCATCGTGGCGAGTCTTGTGAAAGAGTTTTCCTGAACGGATGAAATTCCCGCGGTGCCGCAGTGTTACCCTCGCTGGAAACCGGCAACTGTGGTTTGCCGGACCAAAGCACCGTTTGCGGTCGGCGAGAGAGGGTGATGTGAAGCGCCGCGGTGATGGCGAACCCGAACCCGGTGAGCGGCTCGAAGTTGGCATCGGCAATCATGAGCGAAACGACGATCATGGGAACATAGGAATACCGGAATGCCGACAATATGATCTGGGATTCCAGCGTCTTGTAGCGCGGTGATCGGAAGAATGATTGCGCAGCGAAAGCGTAGAACAGCGTGGCGCCTAGTATGCCGGAGGCACTCAACACGGCGATGATGCTGCTCGACGATCGCGTGCTCCCAAGGCCGATTCCTATGCCGTTGCTGGCGAAGAGGCTGGAGAGTGCGATCGACCGCCACATTCCTCTTTCCTCGTAGGAGAGAGAAGACGTCTTTTGCAGTACCATCCGGTCAATCATGGCCAGTATCGGATCGAGAAGGCCGGGCCTGAACAGCAGAGCCAGGGTTATCGTGACCAGTACGATAACCAGCAGGGAGAGTTCCCCCAGCAGGCCTCGCTTGAACAAGGCCGTACTGGACTGTTCCATATTGGCCCGAAGCAGCCACTCAAAACCGGCCATACCGAAGAACATGGCCAGTCCTATGTAAGTGGCCGAGGATTTGGATTGCCAGCACAGCAGGATC
Source organism: Novosphingobium sp. TCA1 (assembly GCF_009811895.1). Classification (NCBI taxonomy): domain Bacteria; kingdom Pseudomonadati; phylum Pseudomonadota; class Alphaproteobacteria; order Sphingomonadales; family Sphingomonadaceae; genus Novosphingobium; species Novosphingobium sp. TCA1. The sequence goes on from NZ_BLJH01000041.1 coordinate 20,214, forward strand.
AGCAGCAGAAGAAGAACCGGGCACAGGCAATCGCGCAGTTTGTGATCAATGATGGCGCGTCTGTAGAAATGGAGCGCGCAGAGGAAGCCGAGGCAATAGTTTCCGAAGGCCGATGCTTCCGGCATCAGTCCTACCACGCGTTTCGATCCGAGCACTTCGACGTCCGTCGCCAGGGCGTAGGATGCTGTCCTGAACGGTGCTAGAAAGCGACCTATAGGTACGTATTGGCTGGCGAAATCCACTATTCCGGTCAGTACCAGTACAGCGGCGCCCAGGCAGATCGCCTGGAGAGCGTGCTGCCGCATGGCCGGACTCTGCAGCAGTCTGGTCATGGCGAAAACGGTGAATACCGAAATCGTCATGTAGACCCACTGTGAAATATTTTGCGTGGTGGGTTGCAGGGGCGAAGGCGTGCTCAGAACGCCCCGAACCGGAACCACCAGGATATCACCCATGAAAAGCCGAGGCATGAACAGGGTCGTCACGCTGGCTACGATCCAGAAGGCGAAAAGGCAGAACAGCCGGTCCGGGCGGAGGGCAAGAGTGAGGAACGCGGCGGGGACACCACGCGTCAGGAAGGCTTTTCCGATCAGGATCAGGGCCATGATCGGTGTGGCCACCAAGGTTAGCCCGCCGGTGGCATTCGTGGGGATGGCCGCGCAGGCGCCGAAAGGCATCGTTGCAAAAAAGAGATAGAGCGCGATGTGCGGACGGCTCGCCATGGCCCATAAGGCCAAGGTCCAGAACAGCACGATCGGCAAGGCGTTCATAGGCGGCTTGTCGTCAGTCTTGACTGAGATAATTTAGTATCAAGCCGAGGCGTTTCGCAGATGGAATTATCACGATCTTCTCAGCTCCGATATCGCGCTCAGCACGGCAGGCGTTTCCTGTGCGGCAACCTCTTCTAATCCGCTCGGCCAATAGACTGCAGTTCAATTGCCTCCTAATCGGTCGCACTCGATGTCTTGACGTAGCGTTTGCGTGGAAAATGAAGTCATTTTCGATGGATCTCCGGTTATACTGGATGGCTTGATACGTAGTTATACCTGATAGGATGATCGGCAATTGTTCATGAAGATGTCGTTCTGGATAACCATGCCGATACATCGATCGTAATCGTATTCGGCGCATTCAAAGGGGGATTATTCGATGAGGTAGATCATGAGTATCCTTCTCGGCGCACAGACCCATTTCAGTCAGGGCTGGAATCCTTCGCTTCTCGATGTGGCGGAGGTGCTCGGCGCCGGGGCCATTCGCGACAGCGTGCCTTGGGGCGCCGTGGAAAAAGTGGCTGGGAAGTACGACTTTTCCGTGCCGCAAGCTGCCTGGCTCGACCGCGCGCTCGATCAGGATCTTCATGTTACCCTGACATTCGCGAACGCGAATGCGCTCTATGACAACGGCTACACCGTCTATAGTGATGCCGGGCGGGAGGCGTTCGCGAAGTTTGTCGTGGAGACGCTCAAACGTTATCCCGGCGTCGGCGCCATCGAGATCGGCAACGAGTATAACTCCAATTCGTTCGTTACCGGGCCGGTCGCCACTTCTTCGGCGGCCAATCGCGACGATTACTATGCCAAGCTGGTTTCGGCAATGGATAGAGCGCTCACGCAGGCGGGGATCGACATCGAACTGGTCGGCGGGACCACACACTCCATTCCGGTCGATTATTTTGCCGACCTCAAGGCGCTGGGAACGATCGACCTGCTCGATGCGATCTCGATCCATCCCTATACAACCCCTCCCGAACAGTTTGCGGATCAGATCGCCATTCTGCGCGGCGTGGTCGGTAACATGTTCGATCTAAGGGTTACGGAATTCGGGAGCGATTTCGCTTCCCTTGATGATGCCCCCGCCTATCTCGCCAAGATGCTCAGCGTCATGGGCGATGCCGGTATCGAGAGCGCCAGTTGGTATGCCCTGGCGCGTCAAGCGTATTTTCCGAACATGGAGCTTTGGAACACCGCCGCCGGAACCGCCACCCCGGCGGGCGAGGCGTTTCGCGTATTCGATGATATTCTGAGCGATGCGGACAGGATCGAGCGGGTTACGACCGACGATTTCACGTACTTCTACACGTTCGGCGATCATGCTGCGGTGCTCTGGGGGCAGACGGGTTCGGTTACGCTCGCGCCCGGCGTCACGGCCTACGATCTGGCAGGCCGTCCCATTTCCGGGTTCGACGGGCGTATCTCTGCCGACAAGCCGATCATCCTGAAGTCCGAGGGCGAGATGACGGCGGCTTCGGTGCAGTTCCATCACGGTGCGCTCGTTGCCGATAGCTTCGATCAGTTCGATGTCACCAACACGGATGGTTCGGGCGTCGGATTCGAAGGTCCCTGGTCCTATTTCGCGCTTTCGGGCAACGGCCAGATGACGGCCTTGCAGACCATGGGCGGAGGCCTGAAGGGCGGAGAACTGTGGACGCCTTATCTCGGGTCGCAGTGGCTGCGACCTTTGGAAGTGAATGCTACCCACGTAACGCCGGTGGACTTTTCGGGCGGCATGGATGCTGCGTCGCGTTACGCCATCGTTGAGCGTTATACATCCCAGAGTGCCGGTTCCTTAAGGATAGAAGGCACTTACGATGTGGGCGATCAGACGCGGGACGGGATCTACCTGACGGTGACCGTCAACGATCGGGAGATTCTGCAGCAGCACGTCTACGACCCGGCTCAGGGGAATTCCTTTAGTTTCCAGCTCAACCAAGTCGGGCTCGCCGTGGGTGACCGGATGGAGTTTGTCGTATCTTCCGGCGCCAATGCGGCTGGCGACATCACTTCGCGGCACATCCAGATTTTTGCCGAGACTGTCGGAGCGGCGGACTGGTCCGGGGCCAAGGCCGGAATCCGGTTGGACGTGGCACAGGCGAGCGTGGTCGTCGATGGCAATCGGATGGAGACGACTGCTACGGATGCGATCGGCTCCAGTTTCAATGACGTGATGTCGGGAGGCGCCAGTGCCAACCGGTTTGATGGCGGGGCGGGTGACGATCGTCTGTTCGGGATGGACGGTGACGATATCCTGCAAGGCGGCAGCGGCGCGGATCGTCTCGACGGCGGCTCGGGCGCCGACCGCATGACGGGCGGTTCGGGCGACGACACCTACTATGTGGACGATGCGCGCGATCAGGTGATCGAAACCGATCCGGGTGGCGGGATCGACACGGTTCGCTCCGAGGTGGATTTCGTGATGGGCGCGAATATCGAGCGTCTCTACCTCGTGGGGGAGGGAAGCATCAGCGGCACCGGTAACGGGCTGGCCAATATTCTCTACGGCAACGAGGGTGACAACGTGCTGTCCGGCGGGGGCGGGGCCGACAAGCTCTACGGCGGCGGAGGTTCGGACATCTTCCTGTTCGATGTCCGTGAAGCAGCCGCGAGCGCTGACACGGTCATGGATTTCCAGCTTGGCGTCGATCGTATTGCGATCGACCGGGAGATGTTTGCCGGTGTGACCGGGCTTGCCTATGGTAGCAGCGCCACGAGCGAGGACATGACGTTGTTCTACGATCCCTCGGCAGGCACACTCTACTTCGATGCCGATGGGAACGGGATGGGGGAAGCTGTCGCCCTGGCCAGTCTGCGCGGAAAGGTCATGATGGAGGCGGCCGATGTCCTGTTCGTCTGATCATGGCCCGTTCCCGCAGGCAACTTTCGCGATCGAGGCTGTTTCGCAGCCGTCGCCCTGGTCCGAAACCTTCGGACGGAGCATCGACTGGCCGGGAGGTATTCCGTGCCGCTCTACTGCCAGACTGGAGCGTATCTTTGCGACCACGGAGGAAAAGCGGCCGAAACTGGGATTGGCCTTGGCGGTGGCATTCTCCCTTACCGCTTGGGTCGGGTTGGCGGCGCTGATTACCTGAACTTTCGCGGATCGCACGAAAGAAGCCGGAGAAGGGTTGCCTTCTCCGGCTTTTCTCATGCCTTCGGTCTGGGGTCAGGCTACGATGATGTCCGCGTCGGTCAGGTGGACATCATAGACCAGGACTGAGGTTCCCCCGTAAGTCAGGATCGAATTCGCGCCCGAGAAGGCGATCGAATAGCCGCTGCCCTCGATCAGGCTGACCTTGTCGATGCCCTGTTCGAAATCGAAGAGCTTGTCGGAGCCGTCGTCCTTGTCGAAAACGAAGATGTCGGAACCGGTAATGGAGGCGTCGTTGGGATCGTCCCCGAAGAACACGTCATCGTCGGCACCGCCGAAGATGACGTCGTCGCCCGCGCCGCCATAGAGGCGATCGTTGCCGCCACCGCCGTTGAGTGTGTCATCACCCTCGCCGCCGCGCAGCTTGTCGGCCGAGCCTTGCCCCCAGAGCACGTCGTTGCCCTCGTCACCATAGAGATTGTCGCTGTTCGCGCCGCCCTGGATGATGTCGTTGCCCCCGGCACCGTGAACGGTGTCGTTGCCCTGCCCGGACAGGATTTCGTCGTTGGCCGAACTGCCGCTGAGAATGTCGCCAATCGCTGAACCACTGATAATTGCCACGGGATGTTCCTTCCGAAGATCGTTGAATTTCGAAACGCATAAAATTCGACGATGATTGTGCCGGCTTCCCGTTATCTGTTCAGCAAATCACCCTACTCAAGAGACTAGGTGAAGTTCCCCTGTTGCCCAATTCCCATAACAAGATCTGGTGCAGCGCTTCAGCCTTTCCTCAATCGTGACTTGCAAATACTCTGGATATGAATTGCGCCGCAACCCGATAAATGCACGAAACGTCTTAATTGCGCGGTAATGTGTTCAATGTGGATCGGATAATGAGTATTTATACTTGGTATATAGTTCGTCTATTACAGTGAATGTCTTGTTGTTCAAATGCTGAAATGGCATATGCGATCGCCCGGATTGTCCAAACTGGACGAGGATGATGCTGGAAAACAGAAAAGGCCCCGACGGTCGGAGCCTTTTCCCTGAAACCTGTCCGGCTGTCGTCCCCGTCTTCGGGGTGATTCTTATGCCCAGAGCAAGCCCGCGTCGGTGTGAGTCATGTCGAGGCCGTCCATTCCAGTTCCCTTGATGCGGGCGAGCAGGAATTCGCCGCCGTCATCGTGCATTTCGAGATACGTGGCACCGGCGGTGGTGACGATCTCGAAAGTGGCCTCGGTGGACGCACCGGTAATCAGGATCTTGTCGCCATCGGCTGCGTTGAAATCGTAGATCGTGTCCATGCTCGCGGTGTCCGAGGCGTCGAAGACGAAAGTGTCGGTTCCCGCCTCGCCGTAGAGCCGGTCTGCACCGGTTCCGCCGAAGATCCAGTCATTGCCCGTGCCGCCCATGATGGTGTCGATACCGGCATCGCCGTAGAGATAGTCATGGCCATCGTCGCCGTAGATCGTGTCGTCGCCGTTGCCGCCGTGGATCCCGTCGTTTCCGCCCATGCCGCGCAGTTTGTCCATGCCGTCGAGGCCGTCGATCCGCTCGCCGAGGGTAGTCCCGGTCAGCTTGTCGTCGGCCGCGGAGCCCCCGAGATTGGCGGCATAGGTATGGCCAGCATCTCCGTAAGGGCTGGTCTGCGTAGTGGCACCGCCGGATGAAGGCGTTTCCACCACGCCGCCGGTTCCGCCGTCCACCGGATCGGTAACGGGTGCAGGGGGCGGCGTCTCCGGTTGGCCGGTGGAAACGCCGCCAGCGCCCAGCAGCTTGGCAATCTGGTCGTAGGAATAGACCGCGTCCGAGAAGCGGAACGTCTCGACATTGCAGATGCTCGACACTTCACCTGCCTTGCCGGAAATCTGGAGTTCTCCCGAACCGGAAAGCGATGCGCTGACCGATGAAAGCGTGCAGTTCAGAACCAGGCTGTCGAGCCCCTGTCCGCCATCGATCCTGTCGTTGCCGAAGCTGAAGTAGATCACGTCGTTGCCGCGGCCGCCGTTCAGGATATTGGCGGCGGTGCTGCCGATCAGGGTGTCGTTGCCGTCACCGGAATAGACGTTCTCGATGGTGTTGGCGGTAAGCGACAGGGTGACGCCGGCAATGGAGCTGGCTTTCGCCCCCGTAAGGTCGATCGTCGTGTCGAGGGTAACAGCGGCGGCATTGATCGTGTCTACCCCGCCGTTGGCATCCTTCAGCACGCTGCGCTTGGCGAGGTCTTCACCCTGGTAGAGCAGGCCGAACTCGTCGGTATAGATATAGGTATCGTTCTTCGAGGTCTCAGCGTCGCCCATCAGGGTCAGGGTAGCGCCCTTGAACTTTCCGGTGAGCGGGGCGCCGGCCTTGTCCACGGCGGCGGGATCGCGATTGTAGATGTCCACTTTCCAGGTGCCTGCGGAATCCTCGCCCATCGACGCGACCGAACTGAAAGTGAAGTTGCGGATGCTGCCCACCCGACTTTCCTCGGGAAGATCGTAGACGAGGCGGACCTGGGTACCGTCCGGCGAGGTCAGGTATACGTCGATATCGCCGCTGTTCAGCCAGTTGAGGTCGATCGAAAGCTGCGCATGCTCGAGGTTGACCGCTTCGGTGACGAGGATGTCGAGCGAAATGTGGTCGTTCGAACCGGCCACCAGCGTCTGGGCCGAGGAGACGGTCTTGCTGACGGTCGCCAGGTTCGCGAAGGTCTGCTGCTGGGTCCAGGTCTCGGCCAGTCGCACCGCGTCGTGGACGTTGAGGAAGCCGTATCCGAAGGCATCGCTGAAGTGCAGGCCGCCGCCGTTGAAATTGTCGGCACCGTTGGTCCGCCAGCCGTCACCGAAATCGGCGCCGTCCGAAAGGCCGGTGCGGTGGGCGGAATAGGCCAGGATTTCCTGGATATCGCGGTAGCCGAGATTGGGATTGCCCTGCAGCATGAGGCCGACCGCAGCCGAAACCGTAGGCGCAGCGAAAGACGTTCCGTTCACACTTTCGTAGCGGTCGCTCAGCGAGGTCGTCATGACGTCACGTCCGGCGGCGGAAATCAGCACATTGGCGCCGAGGCTGGTGAACGAGGATGGCTTGCCGTCGCTGTCCACGGCGCCGACGGCGATGGAATAAGGGGAGTTCTGGAAGTTGTGGTAGTTCGACGTGCCGGTGGTTCCGGCATTGCCCGCTGCGAAGACGATGGAGGTGCCCAGGCCCCCGCGCCCTTCCGAAACGGCGCGAACCAGGCCGGCCTTGTATTCGGGATTGACGGCGAAGTTGTCTGCGAAGTTGTCCACGAAGCTCCAGCTGTTGTTGGCCACGTCGACTTCGACCGACTTTTGCAGTGCCGAGACGATCTGGCTGGCAGCATTGGTGGCGGCGTAATCGACGCCATAGCCGACCAGCGTGGCACCGGATGCAATACCCACGGTTCCGACGCCGTTTCCGGCACCGGCGGAGATCACGCCGGCAACGAGCGTACCGTGAGAGGCAGGGAGCGCTGCGGCGTTGATCGTGACATTATCGGTGCCGGTGGCGAAATTGAAGTCCAGCGCGGTGCTGTAGGACTTGCTCAGATCAGAATGGCGATAGTCGATCTGGGAGTCAATCACGCCGATCTTCACGCCCTTTCCGGTGTATTCCTTCCACACTGAGTAGACATCGATGCTCAGCTTGGAACGGGTCGAGCTGTCGAGATACCATTGCTGCTTTTCAAGTGTGTCACCGTAATAAGTTGCGAGGGTCGCGGTGCTGGATACTAGGCCGCGTTGACATAAGATTTCAGCCATAGGCGCACTGCGGCGAGGTTGAGAAAGCT
>NZ_BLJH01000042.1:0-27511 GCF_009811895.1 Novosphingobium sp. TCA1
CATCACGAACGGGTGGACCGGCACTCTCTTGAGGAGTGCTATCCATGAAACTCGAATTCATCGCCCTTGGCAACCTTGCCGTCAGCAAGTCCAATATGCGTTACGCCCGCAAGGCTCCGGATGTTTCCGACATCCTGCCGACCGTACGGGCGCGCGGTGTCCTCCAGCCGATCCTCGTGCGGCCCACCAGCGCGCCCGGCGAAGACGGGCAGCATTATGAAATCGTCGCCGGATGCCGCCGCTTCCACGCGGCCCTGATTGTCGCCGCCGAGCGGAAGGACGCCCGCATCGGGGCAGGGGAGCCGGATAGGCCTTACGGGTCTGACGGGCTGGAGTCTAGTGCAGCCATGCTGCCCTGCGCCGTCCTCGACGAGGCGGATGATGCCAGCGCCGTCGAGGCCTCGCTCATCGAGAACATCGCCCGGCTCGATCCGGACGAAGTCTCGCGCTGGGCTTGCTTTACCCGGCTGGTGAAGGAAGGGCGCAGCATTGCCGAGATCGGTGCGACCTTCGGTCTGCCCGATCTGGCGGTGCGCCGCGCGTTGGCGCTCGGCAACCTGCTGCCGCGCATCCGCGAGATGTACCGGCGCGAGGAGATCGATGCCGTGACCGTCCGGCATCTAACGCTGGCCTCCAAGAGCCGGCAGAAGGCCTGGCTCGCGCTGGTCGACGATCCCGATGCCTATGCGCCGCGCGGGCATCAGCTCAAGTCGTGGCTGCTGGGTGGCGCCTCGATCTCGACCCGGCATGCGCTGTTCGATGTAGCAGCCAGCGGCCTTGCGACGGTGTTCGACCTGTTCGGGGAGGATGCCTATTTCGCGGAAAGCGAAGCCTTCTGGGCCCTGCAGGATGCCGCTATCGCGGAGCGCCGTGCGGCCTTGATCGATGCAGGCTGGTCCGATGCGGTGATCGTCCCGCCGGACGAGCACTTCCACTCGTGGGAATACGAGAAGACCGCCAAGCGCAAGGGCGGGCGGGTCTATCTCGATGTGCGGGGGAACGGTGAAGTCGTCGTCCACGAGGGCTATCTCTCGTGCAAGGAAGCGGCGCGTCTCGCCAAGGACGGGAACACGGGACCGGAGGGCGAAGGCGACAAGCCGGTGCGCGCCGAACTCACCTCGCTCACCCAGACTTACGTGGACCTCCACCGCCATGCCGCCGTGCGGACGGAACTGCTCGGCAGCCCGCGTCTCGCCCTGCGGCTGATGGTGGCGCATGTGATCGCCGGGTCGTCGCTGTGGCGGGTCCAGCCCGAGCCGCAAGCGGTGAAGAGCGATGCCGTGCGGCAGAGCCTCGACGAATGCCGCGCCGAAAGCGTGTTCGACGCGCGGCGGCGCGAGGTTCTCGCCGCACTGGACCTCGACGGTGATGATGCCACCGTATCATCCAGCGGCTATGGTTACGGCGCACCGGGCCGGAATGTCCGCAGCCTGCTCGCGCGTCTCGTACCGCTTCCCGATGCCGAGGTGCTCGATATTCTCGCCCTCGTCATGGGCGAGACGCTTGCCGCCGGAACCCCGGAAATCGAAGTGCTCGGTCCCATGCTCGGTCTCTCAATGGCCGACTGGTGGGAGGCGGACGATGCCTTCCTTGATGGCCTGCGCGACCGCGAAGTGCTGCTCGCGATGGTCGCGGAAGTGGCGGGCGAGCAGATCGCCGCCGCCAATGCCAAGGAAAAGGGCAAGACCCTGAAAGCGATCATCCGCGCCCATCTTGCAGGCGAGGGCAGCCGGACGAAAAAGGAAGGCTGGGTGCCGCGCTGGATGGCTTTCCCGCCGACCGCCTACACGCCGCGCGGGGGGCGTCGGCACGGTGGCGGCTCATGCGCGGGCCCTTGCGGCACCGGAGGGAGAATCGGAAGAGGAGGAGGGACCGGCAGACGATGCTGACGGCAGCGATACGCTTGAACGCGATTCGCCCGAACCTGAAATGACGGCCCCCGATTTCGATCCCGATACGGGTGCGGGCGACGACCGTCTCGCCGCCTGAAAAAAGATCGCCCGGGGGCGGTGTTTCCCGCCTTCGGGTGATCCCCCTGGACGGGCTGAAAAATTCGCGGCGGGGCCGCGCCCTTAAAGGCGCGGCCCCGCCGCTAACATAAAATGTTCATTGCCCCGGCCCCTTCGGAGCGTCACGGTTGCTGCGCGGGGGACCATGAGGGGACATGCCGATGGGCGAAGTTCATGTGATCGAAAAGCTCGTCGTCCGGCTCTCACCCGAACCGATCTGCGACGAATGCATCATCGTGACCCTGAGGCTTTCGCCGTCGGGGGCCGGAGAGCCGAATGCCGGGCATATCGTGCGCGAACTGGCGGGATCGAACGGGTTCGAACGGCGCAAGGATACGTGCAGTCTTTGCGGAGAAACCCACCTGGTGACCCGGCAGAAGTGACCGTCTTGCCCTCCGGTGGGGCCGCTGCGCTCTTGCGCGCACCTGATTTGTAATCAGGCGAGGCCGGGTCCGCTTTGCGGTTCGTCGCGGAGCCAGCGCGTCTTGCTCATGCGCCGAATGCCGGTGCCGCATTGCACACATTGGCCGACGTAGCACAGGCCGTCCCAGAAGACCGTGCCGAGCTCCGGACGGTGATGGTCGAACCGGCAGCGCAACGTCTGGAGCCGGAAGGGCAGCAGCTGAAGGCTTGGAAGAACGATCGATTTCATGAGGCGTATCCTTCGGGTCCGGGCCGCATCCCGCGCCCGCCATCAGGAGGATTGCCCCTTAACCGATGCTGTCGAACAGCGTCAGGATCGCCTGCCGATACACTATGGCATGCTGCGATAGTGTCGCAGGCCCGGTCGTCCCGCGCCCGCACCGTCGCCGCCCGCTTCGCCATTGCCCCGGTTGCCTTGACCCCCGAAAACAGAGCGGCGGTCTCGCCGATCAATGCTGCGGCGTATTCATGCCGTCGGCCGCCGCTTTTACCGAGACCGCCCAGGCCCTGAGGTAATCGCGCGGCTTGTACTGCTCGCCAGCCTTCAGATGGACCATCGCCGCGTGGCCCAGCGACTGCGAGATTTCGGTCGCGGTGCAGACCCCTTTTTCCTCGAGCAGTCCGGCGATCGCGGCCAGCGCGCTTCCAAAAGCGAACACGGCGTCTTCATCCATCGTATGTCTCCCGGTATCGATCGGTGCCGGGCCCAATCTGCCTGACGGGTCCGCGAAGCGCTATCGCCCATCCGGTCCGGGCGGGCCGACACTCTGTCGACAGCCGATCTGACCGACCGGTCCGATTTGTGCGCAGGTGCAGGTCGCATGCCGATCGACGCAGGGGGACGGCAGACATGAGGCAGGCGGACGCTTGCCACAGCCGCTCTGCCGAAAGCCGGTTCCGATAATCGAGTGCCGCCGCTAGCGGGCGGCATGCGGCCCGGGCTCAGCCCCCTTTGTCCGGGTCGCAACTTGGGCAGGTACGATCGGCTGATGCGCCGTCAGGCGCTATTTCGTCACCACTCCAGATATTGGAAAGCGGCCGTCAGGCGAGCTGGAACCGCGCCGAGTGACGCTGTTCTCCGCCCCCTGAAACGCCGCGCTGCACGGCGCAGAGCCGGCGGGTGCCTTGCCACAGTTCGGCTGCGCGTCCGGACCTCAGTTCGGCGGCTGTGCGGTGCGCGGTGACCAAGGCATCTGCCGCATCCTCGGCACTGAAATCAAGGCGCAGGGCGCCGGCATTCCCCTCGTCGGGGAACTTCAGGGTATAGATGTCCATTCCAGGCTCCTCCAGCCGCTTCGGTCGTGTTTCCCGACCTGATCGCGCCCGCGCTGGATAGCATTGTTCTGTGTCAACTTCGCGATACCCAATTCGGATGAGACTGATGGGGCTTGCGTCGCGCGCTGCGCTTCCCTGGCTTGTGGCCGTCTGTCCTGTCGTTTCTGCCACCGTCTCTGCCGCCGCATGCCGCAGTCCACGCCGCGCTGTCATGGCGCCGCAAGCCACCGGCGCCCGCGTCTCCTATTTCGAAGCGACCGGCCCCGCGTTCCGGACGGATGCGAGGCTGAAAGCGGGTACCGGTGGCTTCTTGTCGGCCGGATCCCGATGGGGCTGCGCATCAGTCTTCGTCGTCCGCGTCCGGCTCGAGCGCCCTGGAAATGGGTTGCGCGGCGGGAGGGCAAATCGCAGTGGCCGCGAGGTTGAGCGACACGTAGCTGCGGCCCAGCGTTGTCGCGCCGTATGCAGTAACCCGGCGCCATGTCGACCGCCGCCCGAAGGAATGCGGTAGGTCCGTGCGCTGTCAGGCCTTGCGAGCGAGGGTGATCGATTGCCGCGAAATCGCCGGCCGTAAGCCGGCCGAAGCCGGGTGGCCGCACGCATAGGACCTATCCGATTGCCGGCATCTTCTGCGCTCCTGAGCCCGGGTCCCCGCAACCATTCCCGGATTCGAAAGGCAATGACCTGGAAGCGGTCGCGGTCCCGCCGAAACCATCGCCCGGAGGCTTATTTCCCCGACCGCGTGGCGGTCTCCTCGCGGCTGCTTCGCTCCCAAATAAGCCGCCGGCTCCGGTCCTTCACATGCGCTTCGGCCCAAGGGTTCGCGGGCCCTGGCGAGCCGTTCCTGCCGGTCTGCTATCGTCCGGGAAATCGGTCCGGGACGACCCAGTCAGGAGACGAACAATGCCTGCAATCGGATATGTCACGCGCGATGGCCACAGCTTCAAGGGCCAGCTTCGCACCCTCTCGATCCGCGCCGAGATCGAGATCACCCCCAACGCGCGCAAGACCAGCGACGCTCAGCCCGACTACCGGGTTTCCTCGGGCGGGGTCGAGGTCGGCGCCGGGTGGCTGCGCCGCAGCGAAAGCTCGGGCAACGACTACGTGTCGCTCAGCCTCGCGGCCCCGGAATTCGGTCCTCGCCGGCTCTACGCCAATCTCGGGCGGGCGGCAGGTCGGGACGACGAGGACAGCTTCGCGATCATCTGGAATCCGGCCGACTGAAGCCGCTTCCGGCACCCTCTTTCGGCCCCGCATCCACCCCGGATGCGGGGCCGCTCGATGTGCGGTCATCGCAGAATATTGCGGCCGGAGGCATGGTCAAAAAGCCGCTTGAAGGTGGTCTCGGCGATCGCGTTCTACCTCCCGTACCGGGCACGATCGGCATCGATTTCCAGGCGGGAAAGGCGAGAGCGGAGAGGGGGTCGAAAATCGACACGTCGATTTTCGACCCTGCCGTCGAGCCTCTCCGCCCGTCATGCACGGTGCCGCGCAGGCACCCGTTGCTTGCCCCGCAGGGAGCGTAAGATCATGACCGACGATGCCGAAATCCGCGCGCAGACGGCGCGCGAAGTTTGCCCTTTTCTGAGCGCCAAGCAGACCGCTTTCCATCTTGGTATCTCGCCCAATACGCTGCGCGGGATGCGCCTCGCCGGAAAGGGACCGAAGGCCCGCCGCCACGGCCACAACTGGCGGTATCACATCGACGACATCGAGACCTGGTCGCTCGCCCGCAGCGGTGGAGAAGACGATGCCTGACTCCCGAAACCTTCCACTCTTCGCCTGGGGCGAAGCGCTCCGCGCCGCCCGGGCGGGCCGCGTCCGGCTGCGCCGCCGCGCCGCCTGCGTCGGTCTCGGCATCGGTATACTCGGCGCGACGGTGGTGTTTCCGCCGGCGCCGCGCCTGGTCTGGAACCACAGTGCCAGCGCGCCGATCGGGCTCTACCGCGTCGTGCCCGGCGCGCATCTCATGCCCGGCGACATGGTGGTCGCATGGCCGCCCGAACATGCCCGCGCGCTGGCTGCGCGCCGGCATTATCTTCCCGCCGGTGTGCCGCTGGTGAAGCGGGTCGCGGGCGCGGCAGGCGACAGGATCTGCGCGCGCGGAGCCGCGGTTACGCTCAACGGCGCGCCCGCGGCGCGCCGCCTGTTCGCCGATCCCTCGGGCCGCAGGCTGCCGGCCTGGGAGGGCTGCCTCCGCCTTCGGCAGGGCAGCTATCTCCTGCTCATGAACCGGCGTCCCGACAGCTTCGACGGCCGCTATTTTGGGCCGACGCAGGAGCGCGATATTCTCGGGAAGGCAGTGCCGCTATGGCTGTCCGGAAAAGGGCGGTGATGCGCCGCCGACCCGGCTGGAGGGAGCAGGCCGCCGCGCCCGGCCGGGCGCTGCCGTTCCCGTTCCGGGCCGTACCGGGATTGGTTCGGACAGGCGTTGGGACTGTCTCGCTGATATCTGCGTTGCTGGGTGCGTTTGCCTTCGGTTTGTTCTCCGGCGATGCCGCAATCGCGGGCGAGCCGGACGGAACTGGCCGCTGGCGCGCCGAGATAGCCGAGGCTTCGGCGCGTTTCGGTGTCCCGGCCGTGTGGATCGAACAGGTCATGCGCGCCGAAAGCCGGGGCCGCACGGTCAAGGATGGACGGCCGATAACCTCCTCGGCGGGAGCGATGGGGCTCATGCAACTGATGCCCGCGACATGGGGCGAGCTTCGCGCCGGGCTTGGGCTGGGTCGCGATCCCCATGCCCCGCGCGACAACATCCTGGCCGGCACGGCGTACCTCCGGGAGATGTACGATCGCTTCGGCTATCCCGGCCTGTTCGCAGCCTACAATGCCGGGCCTGCGCGTTATTCCGCCTCGCTCGCGAGCGGCCGTCCGCTCCCGGCTGAGACGCGCACCTATCTCGCCGAAGTGGTGGGCGGATTGGCGGGAGCAGCACCGCGTGCGGTGACCTCAGCGGCCCCGCCGGTAACCGAGCCGAACCCGGAACGGCCACCCCGAGGTGGGGCGCTGGATCGTCCGGCAATCCCGCAGCAGACGATCTTTGTCGCGCTCGGGCAGGTGGCTGCGGAAAGCGGGCTTTCGCAGCACCGGGAAAGCACCGATAGAACTGGGCCTGCACGATCGGGGATGGACAGTCCGGACGGAAATTCGGGAAACGCAATGCTGGGGACCAGCGCTCTGACCGACCCGCTGTTCGCCGTCCGGGTCGTACCGTGACTGCGGCTGCACCGCGTTGTCGCCGGCGTCTTCAGGTTGGAGCCCAGGCCCAGGACGTGCGCTAGGACGAGAGGTCAGCCACCCCCTCGGAATTCCCAGCATGACGGCCTCTGCGGCGGCTGTAAAGGCCGGCGGCCCCTCCAATTTTGCCGCAGCAAATGAGCGCGCTTCGCGCGCGAGTTTGTTTGTTTCCCTGCAACAAAATCGGTTCCTCCGCCGCCGCTCCGCGGCGCACCGGCTAAAGCCGGTGCGGCCCTGACAGCCACCGCGCCGACCGTCCGATGACAGGGGTCCTCAAGGATGGGGACGCTTTGGCTTAGGAGGCTCTTATGGCTGCTTATGTGGACCTTGGCGTTGCTGTTGACGGTGTTGTCGCAAGGCTTGTGGCGGGACTGGAACTGGAGTTCGGGCGAGGTGCCGGCGAGGCGCTCGCGGCGCGGTTTCTGGAGGCGGAGGAGAGCGACTTTGTGTGGGATGCGCGCATGTGCGAACGGTGGCTGGGCGCGTGGAAATGCGGCGATGATGGCGAGCGCGAGCTCGATCGGGTTGCGGTGTTGGGCAGGCTCGATGGGCAGTGGTTCGCGGGCGTGAGTATCGTCGACGGCGACGGGCAGGCGCAGGGGCTCGTTGCGCGGCGGGCGTGCGCTTGTGAGAGCGAAGCGCGTGAGGCGTTTGCGGCGCTGCGGTGAAGGCAGCGATGGATTGCGGCCGGGATGTTGGTCCTTTCGTGGCCAGCGTCCCGGCCTTTTCGGTGCTTGGTGGACTGCTCCTGCTTGGGTTTCCGCAAGGGTGACGGCGCATGGAAGGGGTGGCACACGATAGGGCGGTAAGGGAGGCAATGCGGCGTAATGCCGAGGTAATTGGGCATGACGAGTTGCTCGCCTTGCTGGTGCCGACGGCATCGGAAAAACGAGTCGCGGTTCCGCTCCCACGTGCGTCAAAATCCGGCGTGCTGGGGGAACGCAGGAGAACCCGAATGGACTGTTTTGCCGGACTGGATGTGTCGATCGAGGAAACCGCGATCTGTGTCGTCAATGAAGCTGGAAAGGTGATGATGACCGCCTCGGTTCCGACCGATCCGGCCGCGATCGGGGCCGTGCTGGCTCCCTATATACGGCAGCTTCGACGGGTCGGTCATGAGGCTGGGGCGCTGTCGCCGTGGCTCCAGCCCGGGCTGAAGGACATGGGGCTACCGGCGGTTTGCCTCGAAACCCGTCATGTGCGCGCTGCCATGTCGGCGCAGCGCAACAAGACCGATGCGGCCGACGCGCTGGGCATCGCCCACATCATGCGCACGGGCTGGTTTAGAACCGCTCATATCAAGACCGAAGCCTGCTATCGGCTGCGGCTGTTGTTGACCCAGCGCCGCAATCTAAAGCGCAAGTTCCTCGATCTCGAGAATACCATACGCCATTCGCTTAAGGCCTTCGGGATCAAGCTGGGCGGTATCGGCAGAGGCCGTTTCGATCAGGCTGTTCGTGACGCCGTCGCCAACGATCCCCTGTCCACAGCGCTGATGGATTGCATGCTTCGCGCGCGGGCGGCGCTGTGGGCCGAATATGTGAAACTCCATCGCCTGGTGCTGCAGGTGGTGGCGCGAGACGAGCTCTGCCGTCGGTTTCTCGAGATACCGGGCGTCGGTCCGGTAACGGCACTGACCTTCGCAACCGCCATCGACGACCCGCACCGCTTCCGACGATCACGCGATGTTGCCGCCTACTTCGGACTGACCGGAAGACGCTGGCAGTCCGGCACATCAATCGATGTGCAGGGCAGGATCAGCAAGGCCGGCGATGCCGATGTCCGCAGGACCCTCTACGAGGCCGCGACGGTGCTGCTGACCCGGTACAAGCGTCCCGATCGTCTCAAGGAATGGGGGCAGAAGCTCTCCAAGGCCAAGTCTCATCCAAAGGCCTGTGTTGCCGTCGCGCGTAAGCTGGCGGTCATCATGCATGCCATGTGGAAGGACGGCACCTGCTACGAAGGGGCGCCGGAAAGCGTGCCTGCGGACCTGGTCCGCAAGCTTGCACACCATGAACCCAGAGCGATGAGCGCGGTCCTGTGAGACCCCATCCACTGCTCGCCAACCGATAAGGAGGTCCGCCTAGCGCGGATGAGAACTGGTGCAGACTTGGAACCGGGAAGCACGATATCTTGCCTGTGGTCGGCTTCGGTCGAACCACGCGGGAATGCCTGTGACGTTGCCCTGGGAATCCGATGTCGACATGCATCGCGAAGGCTTCCAGCCCGCTTATGTGCGGCCCTCAATGCCTTCGCTGAATGCGGAAGAGTGCACGGCGCACCAGATCTCGAACGCCGGGATGATCCGTCGAAAACGGTGCCTATGTCGATGTAGAAAAGGAGAACCAGAATGGAGATGGCCGAAGAATCTGGCCCAATTAAGAGGGCAAGATGAAAGCCATGGCACCCCTGCTGCCATAACCTGTTGTCTGCACATCGTTTTTCTTAGGTTTTCCTGGCACTATGCCGCTCAGGACAGTGCCAGATCGGCGATTTTTGCCATCATTTCCATGAGCCTGGTCGGCACCGGTTTCCAGATCGGAGAAGAACGCGCAGGCTGGCACGATTTTCCGCATCGGAAGGTCCGGCGATGAACAACGACGACGAGTTTACGCCCCGGCTTGGCCGCCAGAAGGCGCGGGGCGGCAAGGGGCAGCGGCGCTATATCGGCAAGGTCCTGGCCGCCGCAAATCTCGCACGCGGTACGGCGAAGAGGGGGCGGGGCAAATCCGGGTTTTCCGGTAGTCGAGTTGGGCGCGGCGCTGGCGTAGGGCGCGTGCTTTCGAGCCGGAGCGCGGGAGGCCCGCGCAGCCGGCGGGCGGTGGTCAAGACGAGCATCGTCAAGCTGGCCGGGAACGGCGCCAAAGCGGCGGCGGCACACCTGCGTTATCTCCAGCGCGATGGCACCACGAGGGAAGGGGAGCGTGGCACTCTTTATGGAGCGGAACATGATGCTGTCAGTGGCAAGGAATTTCTTGCGCGAGGAGAGGGGGATCGCCACCAGTTTCGCTTCATCGTCTCGCCCGAGGACGGACACCAATATGAGGACTTGAAGCTGCTGACCCGGCGGCTCATGGCGCAAATGGAAGAGGACCTCGGCACCAAGCTCGATTGGGTGGCTGTAGGCCATTTCAACACCGGCCATCCGCACACGCATATTGTCGTACGCGGGAAAGACGAGCGGGGCCAGGATCTGGTCATTGCGCGCGACTATTTGACCGGCGGTATCCGCGGGCGGGTATGCGATCTTGTCGAGTTGGACCTGGGGCCGCGAACCGACAGGGAAATCGCCGACACGCGCCGAGCGGAAATCGATAAGGAGTGTCTCACCTCGATCGACCGCGCGCTGCTCCGGGACGCCGGGGAAGATCGGCAGGTCGCCGCGCGCGCCGGTGATCCCTTCGAGCAATCACTCCGCGCGGGCCGGCTGGCAAAGCTCGCGCGTATGGGCCTTGCCGAGCCGCTCGGGAATGAACGCTACCAACTGGCTGCTGGCTTGGAAAAAGCGCTGCGCACAATGGGAGAACGCGGGGACATCATCCGGACCATGCAGCGCGACTTCTCGCGTCTGAAACTGGAGCGATCCGGCGTCGATCAGGTAATCTACGATCCGGCAGCCGAAGGCATCACGCCGCTGGTGGGGAAAGTGATATCTCGCGGGCTCTCCGATGAGCACGATGATCGCCACTACCTGATCGTCGATGCGGCGGATGGCCGCAGCCATTATGTCGCGGTAGGGAAGGGCACGCTGAGCGGCCTCGATGAGGGGAGCGGAGTAGGGCATGGCGCGGTCGTCCGCATCGAGGCCCTGCGGGCGTCGGTGCGCGAGGTCGACAGGACGATCGCCGCCGTCGCTGCCGGGAGCGGCGGGCAATACGATGTCGCGCTACATCTTCGCCGTGATCCGGCCGCAACGCAGACCTTTGCCGAAGCCCATGTCCGCCGCCTGGAGGCGATGCGCCGCGAGAGCGGGCTGGTGGAGCGCGAGCCATCGGGACGATGGGTGATTTCCAGCGATCATCTGGAGCGCGTTGCCACGTGGCAATCGCAGCGGTTGCAGGACCGACCGGTGGGCGTCGAGGTTCTATCCTGCGGAGCGCTCAAGGATCTGGCTGGATTGGAGGCCGTGACCTGGATCGATCGGGAGCTCGTTTCCGGAGATGCGACCCCGGCTCGCGAGGCAGGATTCGGAGCAGAATTGGCTGAGGCGCGGGTACTGCGGCGGCAGTGGCTTTTGGCGCAAGGGTTCGCTGCCGAAGCGGCGGGCGGCATGGTCTTTTCGGACGACATGCTCGATGCGCTGCGCAGGCGGGAATTGCTGCGCGTTGCCTCGCAGCTCTCCAGCGAGCTCGAAATTCCTTTTCGGGAGGCTCGTCAGGGTGACAAAATCGAAGGCGTCTACAGGCGAGCTGTCGACCTCGTCAGCGGACGTCATGCTCTCATCGAACGGAGCCGGGATTTCACGCTGGTTCCCTGGCGCTCGGCTTTGGAGCGACAGGTCGGCAAAACGGTGTCCGGCCTCGTTCGTGCCGATGGTGTGAATTGGACCGTCGGGCGGGGGCGACCGTCGCCCGGTATCTCTTGATGCAACCTGTCTCTTGGGGCTGCTCAAAACGCCTTGGTTTGGGACTTTCCAGCCATTCCGGGGCAATCAATCGAACGTCTGCATTCGCCGGAACCTGACTTTCGCTAGCGAAGACCGACCAATCACCGTCACGCACGAAGAATCTTCGTCAACCCAAATGTCGCTCATAACGAAAGGCAACCGCTCCCCTCACGGAAAACGGTTGCCTTATCATCTTTCACTTTCGGCATTGGCACGCTGGATGGCGTGTCAATTCACCTTGTTCCGAAGCGTCGGTACGTCACCGGAGAAATCAACCCACGGGTTCGTGTTGAGGTGGTGAGCGTTGCGAGCGGTCCGCTCTTCGAACCTGATCACGAAGCTTTCCGGCCCATGGGCGTAGGCAACGATGATGCCCTTGCGCGGGTCCATGTATCCGGCGTGCATGCCGAACCCGGGGTAGCTTAGACGGACAGCCGGACCTTCAGGAGCGATTTCATGGACGGTCATGCGTGCTGGCACATCCATGATCGACTTGCTCGACATCAATGGCCCGATTGGGGGAGGAACCAAGCCGGACCAGCAGCGGGCCAACTCAGATCATTTTTGCTTGCGAATTACACCATTCGACACCGCCTCGATGCGGGATCACCTCGTTCGGCATCGCGTTGAAAGCGAGCTCCCCGCTCAAGATCGCTACGGGGCAGAAGGGACGGGATTATCGCTATATATCCGTGATCCCGATGGAAATCGCATAGAACTGAAAGCCGCATTAACCAGCCAAGGGTCGATTGTAGGGATATTAACCCATGCAAACATCTTGCCTTCATGCTTTTCCCATGGCGCGAAGGCCACATTTCGGGCGAGCTTTCCTTGCCACCACAGCTGAGTGAGACATATTGTCTCACCATTTGTATGGTCATTGCATGGACTGAATGTCTCGTATATATGGACCTCAGAATCAGTAAAACTCTTTGAGGTCCCATCCGATGTTGGACTCGAACGATGCAACTACCAGCAAAGGACGCTGGATTTTTCATTGTGGTTTGAAAGGGCTTTGCCCCCAGTGCGGACAAGCATCCATGTTCCGCAAATGGCTAAAGCTGCAGACGAAATGTCCAAGCTGCGGGCTGAACTATAACTTTGCCGCGCCCGACGATGGTCCAGCGTTCTTTTCGCTGTGCATCGTCGCATTTCCGCTGACGTTCTTCGTTGTGTGGCTTCAGGTTGCTTTCGAGCCGCCCTTCTGGGTGCACCTGGTTACGTCCCTTCCTTTGATGGCGCTCGGATGCGTCCTTCCCCTGCAATACATCAAGGGTTGGCTCGTGGCTTCGCAGTACGTCAACAAGGCGCAGGAAGCCGGCACCGAGAACCTTTGGGCGCAGTTGCATGCCCGGGCCGAAAATGAGGAAAAATGATATGAGCGGCTCAGTGTCTTCGACCTCGCCCAGGAATGCTAAGGGCATAAACCTCGCGGCACGGCTTGTTTCTGATCTGTACGACGCGATCAACCGTCCGGACCTTTCCGGCATGATCCGCAGCGGCAAGGCAGAAGACTTCCCGGAAATCAAAACCGCCGCCGCCCTTTTAGAAGCAGAATCCGTTCGGTTAGAGCGATACGAGGTCGCCCTTCGCCAATATGCCGATCCCGGGTTCTGGGACGGGATCGGGTCTAGCACGCCGCTTGCGGTGTACGATGGCGGAGAAATGGCGAGGAATGTTCTTGCCGGTCGCCCAGCCTTCTATCACCGAGACTAACGGCGCTAACCGCCCGAATGCTTCTAGAAGGTCATGATGCAAAGCTGGACTCCCGACATAACCACGGCAAACGGGCCGAAGTATCTCGCTATCGCGGAGGCGATTGCACGAGACTTGGAGGCTGGAAAGCTGCGTCCGGGGGACCGACTGCCCCCTCAGCGCGCACTCGCAGAGACGCTGGGTCTGGATCTAACGACGATCACCCGCGCCTACGGTGAAGCACAGCGGCTCGGGTTTGTTGAAGGTAGCGGACGCCGGGGTAGCTTTGTGCGCGCGCAGGTTTCCGCGGCACCGAGCATCCGCGTTCAGGACGCAGGCGACACGGGGATGAATGCTCCGCCTGAAGATTTCGGTGGATCGCTGGCAGCGGCATTTCGCGAGTGCGCTTCTGCTTTGCTGAGTCCCGAAAACGGCGGATTGCCTTTTCAATATCAGCGTAGTGGAGGGGCCGCCTCGGCGCGCAAGGCAGGCGCTGATATGTTGACTGCACGAGGCATTCTCTGCTCGGAAGACAGCGTACTCGTGGCTGCAGGCGGGCAGAACGCCCTCCACGCGATTTTCAGCGCTGAACTCAGTGCCGGTGATAGACTGGCCGTGGCCCCCTATGCCTATCCCGGCCTGCTGGCACTGGCTCGCAGGTTTGGGATCGAGTTGGTTGCTGTCGCGAGTGACGAAGACGGCATGCTTCCACAAGCCCTGGATGAAGCGTGCTCAGTTGCCCAGGTGCGAGGCATCTACCTCGTTCCCACTAATGACAACCCGACTACCATCACCATGCCGCCTGACAGGCGAGCGGCAATCGCACGTGTCATCACGCAGCATGGGCTCCTATTGATCGAGGATGACGCATACGGCTTTCTACCAGCTCAGGCCCTTGTACCTGTAGCGTCGCTCGCGCCGACAAACGCCTGGTATATCGCAAGTGTATCGAAGGTGCTTACGCCCGGCCTGCGGGTGGCCTGGCTGCGCGCTCCTGACGTTGCCGGGGCGTGGCGTCTGGCTGCCGATATGCATGAAACGGCCATAATGGCACCGCCACTTAATGCTGCCATCGTTGCGGAATGGGCTAGGACTGATGACTTTACCCGCCTCGTTGGCGAGGTCAGAGACGAGGCCGCTTTGCGTCAGGAACTTGCGCGTGAGTGCCTTGCCTCTGGGACATTTCGCGCAATGGACTGCGGGTATCACCTGTGGCTAAGCGTTCCGAGCGATCTCGACGTTCGACACATAGCTGACGTCCTGCGCCAGCATGGACTCTCAGCCATCCCGAGCGACGCATTCGCCGTCGATCGCGCAATGGAGCCCGCAGCAGCCCTGCGGGTCTCGATTGGCGGAAGTTTATCGCGAGAGCGGTTGCAGCGCGGTCTTCAGCTGCTGTCGGCTCTCACAAGTCCTCAGGCTCCCCGAAAGGTAAGCCTGATCTAACATACCGCACGAGGGTGCTGCTTTTTAGGCACGCAACAATGCATTGCGCGTTGCTATGGTGGTTTGATGCGCCTGTTATGCGCCATTTCGGGAGTTCTTATGGGCGACGAAGCACTACTTTTGGCACGAGTGCAATTTGCATTCACTGTCTCCTTTCATTTCATTTTTCCATCGTTTTCGATCGGTCTCGCCAGCTTCCTTATGGTGCTGGAAGGTTTGTGGTTGAAGACGGGCCGCGGCGTTTACGCAAACCTGTATCGCTATTGGCTGAAAATCTTCGCCGTCGCGTTCGGGATGGGTGTCGTCTCAGGGATCGTGATGTCCTACCAGTTCGGAACCAACTGGTCGGTCTTCTCTGACAAGGCGGGGCCGGTGATAGGCCCACTGATGGCCTATGAAGTGCTGACGGCCTTCTTCCTGGAAGCGGGATTCCTTGGCGTGATGCTGTTTGGCATCAACAAGGTCGGACCCCGGCTGCATTTCTTCGCCACCTGCATGGTGGCCCTCGGGACATTCATCTCCGCCACCTGGATCATCAGCACCAACAGCTGGATGCAGACGCCGACGGGCTTTGCGATCAACACCCAGGGGCAGTTCGTGCCTGCCGGCTCCTGGCTGCCGATCATCTTCAATCCGAGCTTTCCCTATCGTCTCGCACACGTCGTGCTCGCTGCTTACCTGACGACATCGCTCGTCGTCGGAGCGGTCGGTGCATGGCACCTTCTGCGCGACCGGAGCAATCCGGGCGCCCGCAAGATGTTCTCGATGGCGATGTGGATGGTGACGCTCGCCGCCCCGCTGCAGATTTTTGCTGGCGATGCCCATGGTCTCAATACTCTGGAGCATCAGCCGGCAAAGGTCATGGCGATGGAGGGGCATTACGACAGCCATCCTGACGGCGCTCCGCTGGTTCTATTTGGCATCCCTAATGCTGCTGAAAAGCGGATCGATTACGCCATTGAGGTGCCTAAAGCCTCGTCTCTCATCCTGAAGCATGATCCCAACGCTCCGCTCGCAGGCCTCGACACAATTCCCGACGACCGGGAGCCGCCTGTCAGCATCGTTTTCTGGACGTTCCGCATCATGGTAGGGCTGGGAATGGCGATGCTCGGACTGGGGTTGTTCAGCCTGGCCAGTCGCACCAAGCGCAAACTCTATGACTGGCCGCTGCTTCATCGCCTTGCGGTCGTCATGGGCCCCGCAGGATTTGTCGCCGTGATCGCCGGGTGGGTCACCACTGAGGTCGGCCGTCAACCTTACACTGTCTATGGCTACTTGCTGACGGCGCAGTCTCATTCGCCCCTCCAGGCATCGGCAGTTGCAGCATCGCTCCTGACGTTCGTGATCGTCTACTTCCTCGTCTTCGGTGCAGGCACTTATTACCTCATCCGCCTCATGGCGAAGCCCCCGGCGCCTCATGAATCAGAGCCGTCCTCTACCCCCCAGCGGGCAGCAGGGATCACGCCGGCGCCGGCGCTTAGCTCTGAAGGAGGCAGCCATGCTGTATAATTACGACCTGGCCACTGTGTGGGCCTTCATCATCGCATTTGCCATCTTCGCCTATGTGGTGATGGACGGCTTCGATCTGGGCATCGGCATTCTCTTCCCCAGCTTCCCGGTTGGCGAAGAGCGCGATCAGGCCATGAACTCAATCGCGCCGGTATGGGATGGCAACGAAACCTGGCTGGTGCTTGGCGGCGGCGGGCTGATGGCTGCATTTCCGCTGGCCTACGCAGTTATCCTGCCCGCTACCTATCCACTCGTTATTGCCATGGTCTTGGGGCTGGTGTTCCGCGGCGTCGCCTTCGAATTTCGCTGGCGCGATCCGCGCCACCGGGCGATCTGGGATGTGGCATTTTGCGTGGGTTCGGTTGTCGCAACCCTGGCGCAAGGGATCATGCTGGGGGCTATCCTTCAGGGCGTTCATGTCGAAGGCCGTGCCTACGCAGGCGGGCCGCTGGACTGGCTGTCACCCTTCAGCCTGCTGACCGGTGTGTCCATGCTCGTAGGGTATGGCCTGCTCGGTGCAACGTGGCTAGTCGGCAAAACGCATGGGAGATTGCAGGACCACGCCCGGCGAATGGCCTTCTGGCTTGCCATTGCAACTTTGCTCGGCATGGCCGCAGTGAGCGCTGCAACGCCGTTCCTGGCAATCGATTACTGGCACCGCTGGTTCCGGATGCCGGGCGTGCTGTTCACCGCCCAGGTGCCGCTTGCCACGATCGTTTTCGGCTTCATTCTGTTTTGGAGCCTCAAGCGAGGGAGAGAGCGACTCCCGTTCCTAGTGACCCTGACCCTCTTTGGTCTTGGGTTTGTGGGGCTGGGGATCAGCATATTCCCCTACATCGTACCGCGCGCACTGACGATCTGGGATACCGCAGCGCCGGAAAAGAGCCAGATCTTCATGTTGGTCGGCACGGTCTTTATCCTGCCGATCATCATCACCTACACTGCTTGGGCCTATTACGTCTTTCGCGGGAAGACGGTCAGCGAGGGGTATCACTGATGGTTTCTCAGCCTTCGCCCTCGCTTTGGCGCCGCATTGGCTGGATGGCCTTGATCTGGGCCTTTAGCGTCTCAGCCCTTGGGATCGTCGCCTATGCGATCCGCTGGTGGCTCCACCCCTGATCGCAACTGTTCGCTCTGGAACGAGACTATGGATACGACAGCATTCTTCGAAGACCTTCTGGCAAGAACACGCCTGGAAGGACGCTACCGGACTTTCGCCCAGATCGAGCGGATAGCGGGGGCTTTTCCGACGGCACGATGGCACCGACCGGATGGAACGGTCCGGGACGTCACCGTTTGGTGCAGCAACGACTATCTCGGAATGGGCCAACACCCTGACGTCATCGCGGCGATGCATGAAACTATTGCGCGCGCTGGTGCCGGGACCGGCGGTACACGCAACATCTCGGGCACCGTGACCGAACATGTCGAGCTGGAACATGAATTGGCGGGCCTGCATGGCAAGGAAGCCGCGCTGTTGTTCACCTCGGGCTGGATTTCCAATCTCGCGTCTCTTGGCACGCTGGGAAGGCTCCTTCCGAACTGCATGATCTTTTCCGATGCCCTGAATCACAATTCGATGATCGAGGGCATCAAACGCTCTGGCGCTGAGCGCCACATCTTCCGGCACAACGATGTGAGCCACCTGAGCGCGCTGCTGGAAAAAGCCGACCCTGCCCGCCCCAAGATCATTGCCTTCGAGAGCGTCTACTCGATGGATGGTGATGTCGCGCCAATAAGGGAGATCTGCGATCTCGCAGATCGTTACGGCGCGCTGACGTACCTGGATGAGGTTCATGCCGTTGGCATGTACGGCGCTCACGGCGGCGGCATAGCTGAGCGTGAAGGCCTCGCCGATCGGATCACCATGATCGAGGGCACGCTGGCCAAGGCATTTGGTGTGATCGGCGGCTACGTGGCCGGCCCTGCGCTCCTGATCGACGTGATCCGCTCATTCGCGGAAAGCTTCATCTTCACGACCTCGTTGTGCCCGCACCTTGCTGCAGGCGCACTCGCCGCAGTTCGGCATCTGCGCCACAGCGGGGAAGAGCGCGAGCGCCAACAAAGTAACGTCGAGCAGCTCAAACAGGCGCTGCGCGCCGAAGGATTTCCAGTCGGCGCCGATACGGCCAGCCATATCGTTCCGCTGATGATCAACGATGCGCATCTATGCCGGCAGGTCAGCAACCTCCTTCTTGAGGAGCACTCCATCTATGTGCAGCCGATCAACTATCCCACGGTCCCAATGGGACAGGAGCGCCTTCGTCTAACGCCAACCCCGTTTCACGGCGCGGATTA
The DNA here is from genome assembly GCF_009811895.1 of Novosphingobium sp. TCA1. Lineage (NCBI taxonomy): Bacteria > Pseudomonadati > Pseudomonadota > Alphaproteobacteria > Sphingomonadales > Sphingomonadaceae > Novosphingobium > Novosphingobium sp. TCA1. Next base: position 18,499 of record NZ_BLJH01000042.1, read on the forward strand.
CATCGACCGTCTGGTGACAGCTTTGTGCCACGTTCGCTCGAAGCTTGGATGGCTGCAAGAAACAAGGAAAGCCGCGTGAGTGAGTCTTTCAAAGAGGCGCTGGCAGTGGTCCCGCTCGTTGCCATTTTGCGGGGCATCACCCCTGAAGAGGTAATCGCGGTCGGTGATGTGCTTGTCGCCAGCGGGTTTCGGATCATTGAGGTGCCACTCACGTCGCCCGACGCTATGCGCAGTATCGCTATGCTGTCCGACCACCTCGGTCCGGCGACCATCGTGGGCGCAGGGACTGTTCGTCGCGTTGAGCAGCTTGACGAACTCGTCGCGGCGGGCGGCACGCTGATGGTGACGCCGCATGCCGACACCAAACTCATCCGCGCTGCCGTTGATCGCAATCTTGCAACGCTTCCTGGGGTGGCGACGCCGACCGAGGCATTCGCAGCGATCGACGCAGGTGCGGACGCTCTGAAGGTTTTCCCGAGCGATATCATTCCTCCATCGACCTTGGCAGCGCTCCGCACAGTTATAGGCCCTGATGTGCCGCTAATTCCAACCGGTGGCATTCAGCCCGAGACAATGGACCGGTATTTGGTGGCTGGAGCTTCGGGTTTTGGTCTGGGCACTGCACTTTACAGGCCCGGAGATTCCGTAGCGCACGTTCAAAAGATGGCTCGTTCGTTTGTGACAAATCTGATTGCTGCGTATGCGTAGCGCGGATCATATAGCGCCTGCCAAACTGACCAGCTCAGATACGACGGCGCCGGAATTTGAAGATCGGGACCTGTTAATCGTGGCGGCGGCGCTTGCCCGGGAATTTGGTAAGCCATCTGCGACGATCTACTGGACCGACCTGCTTTGCACGGCGATCTTGGCCTACGGAGCAGTGACGGCGCTACTTCTGCTTCCGATCGGCTTGGCTAGTGTTCCGGCATACTGCGTCGCCGTGCTCGCCTTCTATCGCGGCCTCAGCTTCATTCACGAGTTGACGCATCTACGGCCGAACACAGTGCGCGGATTTTCCGCAGCCTGGAACGTCCTTTTTGGTATCTCGCTTCTTGTCCCGTCGTTCATGTATGAAGGTGTGCATACGGTCCACCATGCCCGGACAACCTATGGGACGAGGAACGATCCCGAATATCTGCCTTTCTCGGCAATGCCACGCCGGGCCTCTCTCAGGTTCCTGGCTGTCAGCGCGCTAATTCCACTGGGCTTGCTCCTGCGGTTCGCGGTGCTGGCACCTATTAGCATCGTCATTCCCAGATTGCGCCGCATCGTCATCACCCGGTATTCGGCGTTGGCGATCAATCCATCCTTCCGGCGCCGCGAAGCTCTGCCGACATCCTCCCGAAGCTGGCTGCTACTGGAGGTTTGCACAGCGTGGTGGTCGATTTTTGTTGTCGCCCTCACTGCTCTTGGCGCGATCGCCATGCCTGATTTTCTGACCTGCGTGGCCGTGGGCGTTGGGGTCGCCGTAATCAACCAGATTCGGACATTAGCGAGCCACGCGTGGGGCAATGCCGCCGACCAACCTATAAGTCTGACGGCCCAGTATCTGGATTCGGTGAATGTTCCGCCGCCAGCGGCCCTTCCTGCGCTTTGGGCTCCCGTGGGCTTAAGATACCATGCCCTGCATCACTTGCTGCCCTCCGTGCCCTATCACTCGCTAGGGCGCGCTCATGCGAAATTGTCATCCTCTCGGGTCGGTTCAGCAAGGTGCTCCACACCTGATTATCCGGGGATGCCAGCTGTCCTTGAGAAGATACTCAAAACAAGCCGCGCATCTCAGTCTGGAGACGCGCAGGCCACCGCCTCAGCACCAACGCGCTTAAACGCGGATGGGCAATAGATGGGCGGCTTTTGGCGTAATCAGACCCCAATCAAACCATCTATGTACGACCGGGATTGGTCGGCCGCTGCCTCAAGCGAACGCTGGATCATGGGACAAGTACGAACCCGCTGGCGCGGGAGTGGCGCTTGTTTTGAGGCCTGGCCAGTGACCGGCGGCCTGAGCCTAAGTTGAGGTCTGGGCTAAGTAGGCAGACGATTCCGGTTCCTTTCAACCAAGGAGTCGTATGATGACCAATATTCTGTCTGATGCCCCCGTCACTTCGCTGCGTCAGCGCATGATCGAAGACATGAACATGCGCCGGTTCACGCGGAAGACCCAGTTCGATTAGGTGCGGCATGTCGCGAGGTTCGCCGCATATCTTGGGCGTCCCCCCGATACTGCGACGGTAGAAGAACTCCGGCAATTCCAGGTCGAACAGCGCGAGGCGGGCATAGGGATCCCGACCATGAACAGCATCGTTTCTGCGCTGCGCTTCTTTTTCACCCACACCATTGACCGCCCGGATCTGTCCCGCAAGCTCTACACGGTCAAGAACCCTCGCGCATTGCCCGTTGTCCTCAGCCGCGACGAGGTTGTGCTCTTACTCGGCGCGACCAACTGCCTGAAGCACAAGGCTGCACTGTCCGTTGCGTATGGCGCTGGCTTGCGCGCCGCCGAGGTCACGATGCTGAAGGTCCGCGATGTCGACAGCAAGCGCATGCTCCTGAGAGTGGAGCGCGGTAAAGGCGGGCGTTATCGCAATGCGCTCCTACCTGCTGACCTTCTTGCCCTTTTGCGTGAGTGGTGGACGGTTGGCCGCAAGCAAGGCGTCATGCACGCCGATGGCTGGCTGTTCCCGGGCATGCACTATCTCAAGCCGCTCAGTACCAGACAGCTCCATCGGATCGTTGTCGATGCTGCCGAGGCTGCGGGTATCAAAAAGCGGGTCGGCCGTCACACTCTGCGGCACAGCTTCGCCACGCATCTGTTGGAAGACGGCGTCGATATTCGGATCATCCAGGCATTGCTCGGGCATGCGAACCTCGAGACCACCGCTTTCTACACCACGGTCGCAACTCGAACGGTGCGCGCGGTCATCAGTCCTCTGGACAAATTGACGACGCTGATCGAGGCGCAGGTGGCTCCTCCCGGCTGAGCCGGTGCGCGCCTCGCTCGAGGTCGCCGATATCTTCCGTAGCGCCGGGCCCGCGTATCGCGCAGCCCATGCCGGGCATCTGAACCTCGGCCAGCTCAAGGTCATGACGGCCATCGAGAATTGCTGTAGCGCGACAAACAGGATGAGGATTCGTGTTGTTGGGGTGGACGGCCTCCGAACGGCATCGAATTGTGCCAGAGTGAGTCGTTTGAAACTCAAGCGAAGGAGACCGCCCGTGGACGAAATTATACGTATTGGTGTCGACACGTCAAAGCTTGTCTTTCAGCTGCATGGGGTAAACGCGGCTGAAGAACCGGTGCTACGCAAGAAACTGCGGCGGCAGGAGATGATCGCCTTTTTCGAGAAGTGCCCGCCGACCGTGATAGGGATTGAAGCCTGTGCAGCCTCGCACCACTGGGCGCGCCTGCTGGGCTTGTTTGGACATGAGGTACGCCTGATTGCGCCGCAATTGGCCAAACCCTATGTCAAGCGCGGTAAGAATGACGCGGCGGATGCCGAGGCACTTTGCGAGGCAATGAGCCGCCCGACGATGCGCTTCGTACCGGTGAAGAGCGCTGAGCAGCAAGCCGACCTGATGCTGGTCGGAATGCGGGAACGGCTGGTGGCAACGCAAACCCAGCTTTGCAATGTGATCCGTGCTTACGCTGCCGAGTTTGGAATTACAGCTGCGAAGGGCATTCATAAAATCTCACCGCTGCTGGAGCGTCTTGCGGCAGATGACACACTTCCCGCATTGGCGCGTGAGTTGTTCGCCGCGCACGGTGATGAATTTGCACAGGTCGGCAAAAGGCTAAAAGAGGTCGACGCGAAATTGATGGCTTGGCACCGCAACAACGAATGCAGCCGCCGCCTTGCCAAGATCCCCGGTGTCGGGCCGATCGGCGCAGCCCTTTTGGTGATGAAAGCGCCAAGGGCGGAGCTATTCGCATCCGGTCGACAGTTCGCAGCCTGGATGGGGCTGACACCCAAAAATCATTCGACTGCAGGCAAAGTCAGGCTCGGCGTCATTACCCGAGCCGGTGATGAGCAGGTGCGAAAAACGTTGGTAGTGGGCGCTACTGCGCTTCTACGACACGTACGAGAAGGAAAAAGTCGGCACGCTTCGCCCTGGCTCGTCGAATTGCTGAAGCGCAAGCCGCCAAAGCTCGCGGCAGTCGCGTTTGCCAACAAGATCGCGCGGATCGCATGGAAGATGATGATCACTGGCGAGGTTTATCAGGGCAGTGCCGCACGACCAGCCTTGGCTAGCGCGGCGTAACAAGATCAGCTGGTTACGGTGAGCCTGACAGAATTGCTACCGTGCCGAGTTGATACGTGAACTTGCGAGAAACGAGCAGATGGTGTGATCGATCGATCCGAGATTTGGGATACTCCGGGTGAGGCAATGGCCCAGCGTGGTCGCCGTGTTGTTTGGAACCCAAGTCGCGGAACCCATCTTGGCCAGCGTTCATGTGCGAGCGCACCAACAGGCCGGACATATGAGCGCAAGCGATCCGATCAAAATCATCTGAATCATTCTTGCAAGCAGGAGGCCGTCCACATATGCCTCACGAAGGAACGTTCCCGAACGAGGCGACCGTTGCCTCACGTAATTGTTCCTTACAGGCCCTCGCGCATCAATGCCATTGCATGTGACGGATTGCCGTGCAGCTGAGCCGTAGGCGAGGCGGAACGGCAATCCGTCACATGGCCGTAAGGATGGTTTCCGTGTCGCCTGGCGCGGCGCTGGCCTGCCCGGAAGAGTGGCTGAACACCAGCGCTCGCGCGTGTTCGGTGCGCCAGCCTTTCAGACGGCGCTGGATAGTTCGCAGGAGGCCGTCCGGGTAGATGTTCGGCTGCTCGGCTTGCAATTTCTCCAGCAACTCCCGTCCGGTACGCCAAGGCTCGTCTTCGAACCAGGCCTTTAACTGGTCCGTAACCTGAAGCAGTGGATCCGGTCGACGCCGTTCTCGCTTGCGTGGCGCTTTATCAACCGCCGTAGGGCGCGCCTCACCATTGTGCCATAAAACTTTCAGGCTCGAGAGGAACGCCCCCAGCGGTGGGGGGGAGGTTTCGGTGGAATCTGCCACGACGACGGCGTCGGCCAGGACCACCAGTTTCTGCTGCGCGGTGCGGATGTCTCGCAGCAGTCGAACGGGATCCAGCCTGGCGGCGAGGTCCCGTAGCCGTTCGCGTGTCTGCTCGCTGGTCCGCGGGTCATCCATCAAACGCTGGAACGGCGTCGCGGGAGCGTGATAGCGCTTGTGGACTTTGGCGCCGTCGCGGCGCTTTTCCGCCAACTTGAATGAGGGCTGGAAGAAGTTCACGAACAGGCGCGCCGCCGCATACAATTCGGCGAGCAGCCCAGCTGCTTCCAGTCCCTCGAACCGGCGATAGCCCACCAGACGGCGCACAACCGAACCGTTCTTCTGCTCGACCCAGGCCTGATCGTTCTTGCGATAGGGGCGGCAGCGGGTAAAGACGATTTCCGTCGCCGCGCAGTAATCGCGTACGGTTTCATTGATGAACACGCTGTCATTGTCGGAATCAAATCCCAGCAACGGGAACGGCATCAGCTTGCGCAGCTCCTTGAGGACCTCCACCAACAACGTTTGCTCGCGCACCAGCAACGGTGCGCATTCAGTCCAGCCCGTCGCAATGTCGGTCAGCGTCAGCGTCCACGCCCAACTCCCCTTCGCCACCGGGCCGCTGTGCGACACCAAGTCTGCTTCCATGTGCCCCGGCGCCGGATCGCCCCAGTCATTGAACGTCCGGATCGGAACGCTACGTCGCAGTTCCGATCCGCCCACACCGCGCCGCCGGACCTTCTGACTGTTCCTTTTTGCACTCTGCAAAGCACGGTCGATCGTTGCCGGGCTCATCTGCAACAACCTCGCCTTGATCGCCGGATCGAGATCAAGGTGGCCATGACCCTCCATCGCCTCGATCAGAACCGGAATAAGCGGCCGCAGCCGCTTGCCGCACAGGCGGTCGCTAGCTTCCCACAACACGAGCAACGCTTCGCGCACCGCCTCGTTGTAAAGCCTGCGCTCCGGTCGCGTCGTTTCCCTGACCAACGGCTCCGACCCCAATAGTCGCATTGCATGCTTCCGGTGGAAACCTGTGATCGCGACGAATTCGTCGAGAACTTTGCTCTTGCTCGCGCGATCAGCCGAGCGATACCGCTCGCCGACTGCTTCAATCAATTCCCTTCGCGTCGGCATGCTCACCTTCCGCATCGTTCCCTCCCGGCATTGGCCGGGAGCAGTTTAGATGAGGCAACGGCAGGTTTGCCGGGAGCAATTCAGGTGAGGCAATGCGGACAAATTGCCGCACCGCCGCGCTGGGCGGTCACGTAGAGGCCTGCGACGACTGCGGGCACTGGCGGATCGCCTATAACTCATGCCGCAACCGGCACTGTCCCAAGTGCCAGGGTGCGGCGGCGCGCACTTGGCTAGCCGCGCGCGAGGCCGATCTGTTGCCGGTGGGCTACTTCCACGTCGTGTTCACCGTGCCCGCCGAGATCGCCGACATTGCCTGGCAGAACAAGGCGGTGGTGTATGATCTGCTGTTCCGCGCCGCCGCGGACACGATGCTGACCATCGCCGCCGATCCCAAGCACCTTGGCGCGCGGATCGGCATCACCGCTGTGCTGCACACCTGGGGATCGGCGCTGACGCACCATCCGCATGTGCACATGATCGTGCCCGGCGGCGGCATCGCGCTGGACGGCACGCGCTGGGTCTCGTCGCGCCCCGCCTTCCTGCTGCCGGTGCGCGTGCTGGGGGCATTGTTCCGCCGGCTGTTCCTCACTCGCCTGTTGGCATTGTTCGATGGCGGCAAGCTGGCCTTCTTCAGCACCTTGGCTGGCCTCGCGACACGCAAAGCCTTCCTGCGGCATCTCTCGCCGATCCGGAAGAAGCGCTGGGTGGTCTATGCCAAGCCGCCCTTCACCGGGCCGCAGGCGGTGCTGGCCTATCTCTCGCGCTACACGCACCGCGTTGCCATCTCGAACCGGCCCCTCATCGCCTTCGACGAGACCGGCGTGACGTTCCGGTACAAGGATTATCGCCGCGATGGCGCCGAACGCCAGCAGGTCATGACGCTGGCGACCGACGAGTTCATCCGCCGCTTTCTGATCCACGTCCTGCCACGCGGCTTCCACCGCATCCGGCATTACGGCCTTCTCGCCAGTTCAACGCACAAGGAGGCCATGGCGCTGGCCCGCAGGCTGCTTGGCGTCGCCGCGCCGATTGAGGAGACTGACACCGAACCCGACGAACCGCCCGATCACCGACCGCCATGCCCATGCTGCGGCGGGCACATGACTATAATCGAAGACTTCGCCCGCTGGTGCCAACCACGCGCACCGCCAGCATCGGTACGGACCACCCGGGACAACACGCCATGATCCGGCATGGCTTACCCTGCACGATGGCCGCGATTACTGCGCCCTGGCCTATGGGAATAGATGTGCTAACGCCGTCGGCACAGTCGCAATTGGGTTCCTTACCAGCAAGATCAGCGGCGCTTCGAGCTCAAAGGCCATCTGACTTCTATGCTGTGCCGCCCATCACGGGCGGGCCGGTAGGCTTGCTTCAGCCACCCCAATCCACACCAAAGCCCTTTTACCCATAGACCTGTGCGAGCCTCACCGCGGGTCGTACTTGTAAGACTTTCGTACGCCTGCAGGCGCCCGAAACATGAGATAATCGCGGGAGCGAGTCGTCCTGACGCCCGGTGGGTGTAGTAGCAGGTGACTGTTCCCCGATAGGATGAAGATACGGGCTCACGATAGACACCGGGCCCAAGCATCCATGGAGGAACAGTCGTGGCAAAGTATATCGGACTCGACGTGTCGATGAAAGAGACCGCGGTCTCGATCCGGTGTGAAGGCAAGCGAATATGGCGCGGCAAATGCGCCTCCGATCCCAAGATCATTGCCCAGCTCGTGCGCAAGCGTGCGCCTGGGGTCGAAAGGATCGTTTTCGAGACTGGTCCGCTCTCCGTGTGGTTCTGGCATGCGCTAACAGCCGAAGGGCTACCGGCGATTTGCATTGATGCGCGACATGCGGCCAAGGCGCTCGACATGGCACCCAATAAGACCGACGCGAATGACGCGGATGGATTAGCCCAGCTTGCCGAGATTGGCTATTTCAAGCAGGTACGGGTGAAGACCTTCGACAGCATGTTGACGCGCGCGCTGGTCGCGGCCCGCACGCGATTAGTACAGATCACGGTTGAGTTATCCAATCAGATCCGCGGCCTCATGAAGACCTTTGGTCTCGTTGTCCCCGCCGGTCGAGGAAGCGTCTTCGAGAAGAACGTCCGGGATCTACTGGCGGATGAGGCATCTTTGGCTCGGATCATTCTGCCCCTTCTCGAAAGCTGGCGCAGCCTGCGTCAACATGTGGCTGAACTGAGCCGCCAGTTGATTAGTGAGGCACGGCAAAGCCAAGACTGTCAGATCCTAATGTCGATCCCAGGGGTCGGTAGCATCACTGCCACTTCGTTCATGGCGGCCATTGAAGATCCGGCAAACTTCAGGAAATCTCGGTCAGTGGGAGCCTGGCTCGGGCTGACGACCCGACGTTATCAATCGGGTGAGATTGACTACGACGGCCATATTTCCCGACGCGGCGACAAGCATCTTCGCGGATTACTTTACGAGGCGGCGGTGACGGTTCTCACCCGCAGCCAGGCCGATAGCGGTCTGCGAGAGTGGGGTCTGAAGCTCAGGGAAAGGATTGGCTTCAAGCGCGCTGCGGTCGCCGTTGCCCGCAAGCTGGCCGTCATTATGCATACCATGCTCAAATCGGGCGAACTCTTCGACCCTGCCATAGGTGCAACAGCATGACTGCCCGCGTTTTGCTCATTTCTCCTTGGCGTTCATGATCTGAACGCCGGCGTCATGTCCCTGCCGGGGACGTGGGCCGAGCCATTCCGCTCGAAGGGTTGCACAGCTATTTAACCCGGCTTATTCATCGGGCTTGGTCAGAAGGGTTGGCGGGAGTGGTGTAAGCGATTGCTTT